>NZ_VHLC01000003.1:0-180654 GCF_006547355.1 Myxococcus sp. AB036A
GCGGCGCTTCGCCCGTCATGTGGTTATGGATGGCGACGACGTCGATGTTCGCCGCCCGCAGGGCCTTGAGCACGGGCTGCAGTTCGCTCTCCAGCATGGCGAAATCCCCATCCACGACGGCCTGCTGGGAGGTGCCAGCGAACGCCGCCCAGGTGTTGACGCCCATCGCCTTGCCCATTTCATGCCCATGAATGCGCACGGTGCGGCCCACGGTGACCTTATAGACGCCGTCCTTGTAGGCGCCCTTCTGGCCCAGCAGCGCATCGAGTTGCGCGGCATCGAGCTTCGAGCGGGCGGGGTCGATGGACGCGCGTGGCGCCCGGCCCTTGCCGCCCCGCGTTTCGCGCAGCCGGGCGAACACCTTGCCCACCGCGTCGGCGAGCTGGCCGGCCTCACCCATACCGCCCACGTGCATGAACATCACCTTGGGGCTCTCCCAGAAGAAGTGGTTGTGCAGGGCCGTGACCTCCAGGCCGCTCTTGAGCGCCACATCCATCACTGGAGTCACCTGGTCCTCGAGCAGGACGATGTCGCCCATCACCATGTTGGCGGCCCCCACGCGCTTGAAGGCGGCCCAGGCGGTCAGGCCGAGAGGCGGGGTGAGCTTCACGCCGGCCGCGCGCACCTTGAGGTCGGTGCGGGGCAGATTCACCTTGAAGACGCCCTCGTCGGCGCTCAGCTCGCCCTTGGCGCCGGTTCTCCGCTCGATGTCGGCGGTGTCAATACCCACGTCTTTGAGTGGGCCTCCCTTGCGCGGCTGGGCATGAGCCGCGCCGGTGAATAACAGGGCCACGACGAGCGCCAGGCACCTCCAGCGTTCGCTTCTCTGCATCATCATGAGTCCTCCAACTTCGGGCAGTGCTGGCCATTCGCACATGTCAGCGCACGGGCTTCTTGGTGAAGACGGCGTACAGGTCGAGCACGGTCGAGGCGCGTGCCAGCCGCTTCTCGTTGGCGCGGGAGTTGAGAGTGATGCCAGCCAACAGGCGCTCGATGCCGGCAGGCTTGATGCGACCAAGCTTCGAGTCCTTCAGGTCGACGTACGTGCACATGCCCCCCCCAATGCGACGAGCGCGCCATCGTCGAGGCCAAAGCACTGAAGGAGTATCTTGAAGGTGCACCGATACCACTCGTGTGGCTGCTCGCGGATGATGCGCGCAGCAGAACTGTTGGCCCCCGGATGCCCCCCGAGGCATTAGGTCCACGGTACCACTACAGCACCATGGACAACGTCATGGAGGCACCGATGTCACCTGCCCCTGGCGACGCGGGAGGGTAAGGCCACCGAGTTCATCGCTGTCGCCCCCTTGTGCCTCTCCCAAATTCGGTCGCTGCGTCATGGGGGGCGCCGCAGCGATGTTCGACAGGGCGCCAGAGGCTTACCTTGCGACCGGGCGCGATTCAGCCGGGCATAGGGGCAACGGCCGACAAGGTCGTCTCTGCGCTGGAAGCACGACTGCGCGACACGTGGACCAAGCCCCTGCTCAACAACATTGATGCAACTACGTTGCAAATGACTCGCTTGTGCGATACCTCAAGCACCTCTCTTGCCGTGGACTTCACATGCTGGAAAGTGCCCTGAGCCTCGGGTTGGTACTCGGGCTTCGCCACGCCTCGGACGCCGACCACGTCTGCGCCATCGCCTCATTACTGAGGACGGAGCAAGGCTTACGAGCGGCCGCTCGCACTGCCATCCTCTGGAGCCTGGGGCACTCGCTCACTTTCTTCGCCGTCGGGGCGGTGCTCGTTAGCGGAAGACTGACGGTGCCGGAGGCATGGAATCCGGTGATGGAGCTGCTGGTGGCGAGCCTGCTGGTGACGCTGGGGGCCGTGCAGTGGCGCCATGCGGATTGTCCGCTGCCCGAGAGCCCCGGGCCCGTGCGGCCCCAGTCGTTGCGCGTGATGCTGGTGGGAATCGTCCACGGCTTGGCGGGCTCTGCGGGCATCGCGCTCCTCGCGCTGGCCACCGTCAAGGAGCGGATGTCCGCCCTCCTGTTCCTCTTGCTGTTCGGACTGGGCGTCTCCGGGGGCATGGTGCTGCTCACCCTCCTGCTGTCTCTGCCCCTGAGCTTCGTCGTCCGGAACTCGGAGCGCTGGCGCTCTCGAATCCTCAAGGGGACGAGCGCGCTCAGCATCGCGCTCGGCACGTGGATGGGGCTGTCTGCGCTGCGGGAGTTCGTTGGATGAGCACAACGGGGGCACACATGAGTTCGAAGAAGGCGACCAGGTCATCCACGCAAGGAAAGCGATATGGAGTCCGCGGGCCTGTGCCGCTCTTCGACCGCGAGCTGCCGGAAGGACTGAGCGCGGTGGCCTTCTCCCCGGAGGGGAACCGTATCGCTGCGGCCACCTTCGGCGGCACGGTAGCGCTGGTCGACGCGAAGTCCGGCGCGCTGCTCCGGGAGCTTCCCGGGCACGCGGGGGGAACCCTCTCGGTGAGCTTCTCCCCTGACGGCGAGCATCTCGCCACTGGAGGACAGGACGGACACGTCCGCGTCTACGCGCTGGCCTCTGGAGAGGAGCTTCACGCGTGGGAGGCGGGCGGCGCCTGGGTGGAGCACGTCCTGTGGTCGCCCTCGGGCGGCCACCTTGCCGCGGCGGCGGGGCGCTCAGTGCGCATCTGGTCCCACCGGGGCACACCGAAGGGCGGCTACGAGCAGCACGCCGGCACCGTCACCTCCATCCAGTGGAGCGCGAGCGGCACCGGCATCATCTCCTCGTGCAATGGCGGGATTCACCGGTTGGAGGCGGGTCGGAAGCGGCCGCTAGAGACGCTGGACGCGGAGGGAGCAGTCCTCGCCGTGGCCATCAGCCCGGACCGGAAGTTCATCGCCGCGGGAAGGCAGGACTCCAGTATCCGGCTCTGGGCCGTGCGCGGCTCCAAGGCCGTCTCCTACGACATTCCCGGCTATCGCTCCAAGGTCCGCGCGCTGGCGTGGAACGCGGCCAGCAACCTCCTCGCCACCGGGGACGGTGCGGAGGTCGCCGTCTGGGAGCTGGGGACGCGGATGAGCGAGCGGCAACGCGCACAGGGCCTGACGGCCCACTCGGAGCGAGTAACGGGGCTCGCCGTCCGTCAGGACGGCCCGAACTCCGAGACGCTGCTGTCCACCGGGCACGACGGGCAACTCTGTGGCTGGAACCCCACCCAGGGGCGGCGCCCACTGTGGGCACTCCAGGCAGGTGTGGCGCTCGAAGGACTGACGCTCTCCCCGGACAAGTCCCTGCTGGCGGCAATTGGCGCCGGTGGGCACCTGCTGGCGTGGAGCTTCGCGCCGCCCGCGCAGCACTGAGCAGTCCCCATGATTCAAGGAGGCAACGCCTTGGCAACTTCAGAGAAGAAGATTCCCGTCACTGTCCTGACCGGCTTTCTGGGCTCGGGAAAGACGACACTCCTCAACCGCATCCTGACGGAGCATCACGGCAAGCGCATCGCCGTCATCGAGAACGAGTTCGGGGAAATCGGCATCGACCAGGCGCTCGTCATCAACGCGGACGAAGAAGTCTTCGAGATGAACAACGGCTGCATCTGCTGCACGGTGCGCGGCGACCTCATCCGCATCCTTGGCAGCCTCGTGCGCCGCAAGGACAAGTTCGACCATATTCTCGTGGAGACCACGGGCATGGCGGACCCGAGCCCGGTAGCCCAGACGTTCTTCGTCGACGACGAGATTGGCTCTCAGTTCCAGCTCGACGGCATCGTCACCATGGTGGACGCCAAGCACGTCGCCCTGCACATCGATGAGAGTGACGAGTGCAAGGAGCAGATTGCCTTCGGCGATGTCATCATCATCAACAAGACGGACCTGGTGGCGCCGGAGGAGGTCGAGCGCGTGGAGCGCCGCATCCGGAGCATGAACGCCCTGGCCCGCGTCCACCGCGCCGTAAAGGGTCAGGTTCCTGTTGAAAGCGTGCTCGACGTGGGCGGCTTCGACCTCGGACGGGCGCTGAAGCAGAAGCCGACATTCCTTGAGCCCGAATACCCCTTCGAGTGGGGCGGCGTGTACGCGCTCCAGCCCGGCCAGGCGAGCCTCGTGCTGGGGGAAGGCCCGGACGCGTCGATGGACGTCGCCCTGGTGCCGGTGGACTCCGTCGACGAGGCGGGGCTGAAGGATGGCGCGGAGAAGGCCGTGCGTTTCTGGTCGCGCTCACCCACGCGCCGCGTCTCCAGTCAGGCCCTCACTGCGGGCAACACCCACTTCCAGCTCGACTTCTCCCAGGAGAAGGGCCGCAAGGTATACCCGCTGACGGTGCCTCGTGAGGGGCTCTACGCCCTCTTCACGGAGCATGGTCCCGACGAATACGCGCTGCGCGTGGAAGATGCTGGGGGGAGCCCCATGGCGCATCGGGCGGAGCGGGCCTTCGGTGCCGGCCACACACACGACGAGACGGTATCGTCCGTTGGCATCCACCTGGAGGGCGAGGTCGACCAGCACCGCCTGAATGCGTGGCTGTCCAAGGTGCTGCAGGAGCAGGGGACGGACATCTTCCGGATGAAGGGAATCCTTGCCATCGCGGGCCAGAAGAATCGCTACGTCTTCCAGGGCGTGCACATGCTCTTCGACGGGCAGCCCGACAAGCCCTGGGGGAAGGCGCCGCGCGCGAACGACCTCGTCTTCATCGGCCGGAACCTGGACCGAGAGGCGCTCACGGAGGGGTTCCGCAAGTGCCTCAAGTGAAGAAGACGAAGAAGAGCGCCGGGCCTCGCCTCCACCTCGTAGATGTGTGGGCGCTCGAGGCCGCCGAATACCCTCGGGCGCTGGACTGGTCCGCCGATGGCGAGCGCCTCGCGCTGGGCACCGCGGACGGCACGCTGCGCGTCTTGGACGCCGCCAGCGGGACGCTCCTCCATACGAAGTCCTCCGGCGGCGCGCTCACCCGCGTGTGCTGGAGCCCACGCCAGCGGATGCTCGCAGCGGCCTCGGAGGACGGCACCTGCCGGGTGTGGCGAGACACGGGGGAGTTGGTGGCGGAGCTGCCGGGCAAAGGGGCGGGCTGGGTGGACCACGTCGCCTGGGCACCGGAGGGCGAGCGGCTCGCCATCGCCTCCGGCCGCATCGCCCGCGTCTTCACTGTCCGCGGAGAGCCCGTGCTGGAGACGGACGCGCATCCCAGCACAGTCACCGGCATGGAGTGGAGCCCCCAGGGCGACGCGCTGGCCACCATCTGCTACGGCGGCGTCCACCTGTGGTCCCTCCATAAGGGGAGCCCTGCGCGACACCTGCCCTGGAAGGGCTCGCTCATCGCACTGGCGTGGAGCCCGGATGGCGAGGTCATCGCCTGCGGCAGCCAGGACTGCTCGGTGCACTTCTGGCGGCTGCGCAGCGGCAAGGACTCGGAGATGACGGGCTACCCGGCGAAGCCGCGAGAGCTGGCGTGGTCAAGTGACTCCCGGCTGCTGGCGACGAGTGGCGAGGCGACCATCTGCGTGTGGCGATTCGAGGGGGATGGCCCCGAAGGAACGAAGCCCCTGTTGCTGAAGGGGCACGAGGACCTCCTCACAGCCCTCGATTTCAGCGGGGAGGACCACACGCTGGCTTCCGGTAGCAAGGATTCCGACGTGTTGCTCTGGCGGCCCGAGGTGACACCAAAGCCCGTAGGGCTGGCGCGAATGAAGGACGCCGTCGTCCTGCTTCGGTTCAGCCCGGATGGCCAGCGACTCGCCGCCGCGGATGAGACGGGGCACGTCGAGGTGTGGCGTGTCTCCGAGACGCGCGTGGAGTAAGCCGTGCCTTGTGCCCACCCGAAATCCGGGTGCTGCGTCATGCGTACATCAAGGCGAATGCGCGCGGCACGCACGGGACCGGCGAGTTCCTGTGGCGGCGAAGAGGGAGTGGAGCAATGGGGTGGCGGCCTCGGGGCGTACCAAGCTGGCGCTGCGCGCGGCCGGCTCGGCGCCCCCCGAAGCGGGGACGCAGACCGGACCCGCCGAGATGGGCCGCGGGGCCACCTGGGCAGTGCTTCGCCCCTGAGCCCGCGCGCGCATCGAAACCATGCGACCTTCACCTACCCCCTACTTCGCCAGCGAGCCCACGCCCGCCGCCACCACGCACTCTTTGTGAAGAGGGTGCCGAGAGGATCTGGACCATGGACGAGAGGTCACCCACGGTGTAGTTTGCGGACATTCATTCGGCCCCCGATTGAAGGGCTCGCCCAGCCCCCTCTTTGAAACCGCTGGATATTACTCGCCTTTCGGCCCTCAGAGAGTTTGAGTCCTCTCAGAGAAACGCCGAGAACGAGTTCGCCTAGGGCTTCATTCGGGGAGCTGAACGAAGGGCCCTACCAACCGGTAGGGCCCTTTTTGTTTAACACGGGCCTCGCGATGACATCGCGGGGCCTTCGTGCTTAAGCTGCTGAATCCCAAGGGATTTTGGCTCGCGGTGCTGACGAGAGCCTTCTCGGCTCTCCACCCCGCAGAGCGAGATGCCCCCTCTCCTCCACCGCCGACGGGCTCTCCGGACCGCTCTTTCGCCCGTTCTGGGGAGAGACAGGCCGAGAGCGGTTAACAGGTGCTGTTAACTTTTGGGGCGGCGGTTAACAACATTCCCCAGGAGACCCGCTCTTCCCGCTCTGAGGTTTCTGGGAGGGCGTCTCTCTCTGGTTTTTGGTCGCGTCTCTTACCTGCTTTGCTGGTTCCCGAAGGGGAAACGCAAGGCCTGCGGGGCCCCTCCAAACCCACACTCAGGGTGATGGCGCTTTCAGGGGTCTCTGATCCAGGCGCATCCGCCGCCGTTTCACGGGGGGCACTCGCCCTTCTCGCGAGGCGGCCGGCTCACCCGTCCAGAGCCTCCCGAGAGACTCCGAGAGCCCCAAGACTCCGCAGAGCACACGCCCCTCGCGCTGTAGTTGGTCGGCCGGCAGGGACGGTGGCGCATGCAACGACATGTCATCGAGAAGGTGGCCTCCGCAGCGCGAAATTCTCTCCCTTGGAGAGCCCGTCGAATTCCAAGTTGCCGCAGGTGGTGCACTGTTCGCCGCACGCCGCAGCCCTGATGTAGGCGCCGACTGTGTCTCGCTCGAAAACGTCCTCGGCGACATTCGCCGCCAGGTGCTGAAGGGCCACACGGAACCGTCCCAACGTGTGGACGCATCGAAATCAGATGAGTGCCACCACGTAGTCTTCCCTACTCATCATGGCCCCCTTTCCTAAAAACTGCGGCAGCACGTCCTGTCCCAAACGCCTCCCAGTGCAGACATGTACGTCTGGATAGCAGCCCCCCGCCGCGGCTCACCGACACCCCAGGTACAAAATTGACATTCTGCGGGAGCGGCTGGTTGATCCCTGGATGGACCTTGACTCGAAAAGTTCCAGCCTCCCGCTGACTGCCCAGCATCGTGGGGCGGTTATCCCACCCGACGGTAGCTGGGAGGTCAATTACGCAATAGGCGATTCTATCGGGCGAGGAGGTTATGGCGAGGTTTTCAAGGCCCGCGACAAGCGTGATGACTCAACAGTTGCGCTGAAGATTTCTCACGAATCGAGCGAGCAACTTCGACGGTTCCGCCGCGAGATTGAGGCATTACAAAGGCTCCGTCATAGGAACGTCATCGAGATTCTCGAATTCGGTGATGGCTGGTACACGATGCCCTTCGCAGAGGGCAGTTTAACGGACCTCGCGCCTGAACTAGGCGACGAAGAACTGATTGAAGTAGTCACTCACGCCGCGCAGGGCTTGGCTGCGGTCCATGCTGCCTATCCGGCTCATCGAGACGTAACGCCGAACAACATCCTTCGCATCGGCGACCGTTGGCTCATAAGCGACTTCGGATTAGTGCGGAAGCCGCAGGGGATGTCGAGCGATCCAAAGACCGAGGGCCACTTCGGCACTCGCGGTTACATTGCACCTGAGATCATGTCCGTGGGCGCTCACGAAGCCGATTCTCGGGCCGACGTGTATAGCTTGGGCCAAGTAGCCCGCTTCATCACAACAGCTAAGCCTCCTCAGGATCGGGCTCCAACTTCGGTGTCGCCGGTCTGGGGTGCATTCATAACGAAGATGACTATGACGGCAAGGAACGAGCGCTTCCAGACGATGGAGGAAGTTGTCGCAGCGCTCGATGACGTACGCCGTCGTCTCAAGGCACAGCGGAGGGCGGCCTGGGAAGTTGCCCAGAAGATGGAAATGGAAGTGGGAGTACCGCCGGACGAAGTCATGGTGCTCAAATTGATCCTCGAGGAATTCGACGAAGAATTCAGCGAGCAGAGCCTCATCCGCATAGCGCCACAGGGCAAGCGCGCCTTCTTTCGCCTTTCTCTCCGTGGCCTTCAGGGCCGCAGGTTTCTTGAAGCCGTCGTTGGTAATAATGGGGAACCCTGGGGATTGCGCCTGACACAAACCGCCTTCGACTGGTGCGTGGCAAACCGAGCACTGCTTGATGCCTGCCCCCTTCCTACGAACCCAATGCCGCAGGGCGTTAGCGACGACGATATTCCCTTCTGAGCGCGCCCGCCGTAGGCGCTCATGGCCCATCGTCCTGCTCCGCCGGCATTGATGCCCGGGTTCGTCCACCAGCGACTCGAATCTGACCAAGGGGCCGGCTGAGCTGAAGAAGCCGTCGGGTCGATTTCCAAGCCAGGGTTTAGGACGACTCGGTCACTTCCCCATGGGCGCTGCGGATCTCCGAGGAGAAATCCTCCTCGGAAGGCGCCCGAAGCGACCGAATGGCACTAGCGGCCCTTGTCCTCCTCGTCCGATTCGTCTCGCTCGTACTCCCCCTCGTCCGATTCGTCTCGCTCGTACTCCCCCTCGTCCGATTCGTCTCGCTCGTACTCCCCCTCGTCCGATTCGTCTCGCTCGTACTCCTCCTCGTCCGATTCGTCTCGCTCGTACTCCCCCTCGTCCGATTCGTCTCGCTCGTACTCCCCCTCGTCCGATTCGTCTCGCTCGTACTCCTCCTCGTCCGATTCGTCTCGCTCGTACTCCTCCTCGTCCGATTCGTCTCGCTCGTACTCCTCCTCGTCCGATTCGTCTCGCTCGTACTCCTCCTCGTCCGATTCGTCCCGCTCGTCCTCCTCCTCCTCGTCCGATTCGTCCTGCTCGTCCTCCTCCTGCTCATCCGATTCGTCCTTCTCGTCCTCCGAGCCAGTGCTGTAGCTCTGTGCAGGCCGCTTCTTTAGACGCTTGAGTGCATCAGCGCTGAGCGGGGCGCCTGTCACGGGCGAGTAGAAGCTCACTCCTGCTGAATTTAGGGCATGGAAAAATTGATTCTCCTTGATGTGCTGATGAGGTCCGCGCCCGCCCAACCATCCTCGACGTGGTGCCTCGTACGCGAGAAGCCAGCGCTCGCCATGCAGCTCGTCTGCTGCAAGAACCGATTCCCACGCGCTCACTTCCAGCCCGCCATCCACCAAGCCTTGGTGATTGGCGTCCAGAGCGAGTAGTGCAACAAAGACATCTTGGGAGCGCTCCAACGCCCGAGCTGCCTCGCCGTCGATCTTCAATCTCAAGGAGAGAAGGCCCCACAGCGCCCAGGTGGTTTCGCTCGCGTAACCCGACGGAGCACTTTCAGTGATGACGTAATTGAGGGTTCGCTGGATGGCCTGATTGTCGAGTTCGTACTCGCGCTGCTTTGCCTCAATCAAGACGGTGACGAACTGCTGAGCAGCACTCATCTCAACAGTCACCGCTTGCATCAGCAGGTCTTGCACTGTCGGCCAGTGTGCTGTTCCGCGCCAATCCGCGCCTGCAACACGGGAAATCGCATATGGCAGCACATATGAATCGCGATGCTCAGCATGGAGTTCAAATGCCCGGTCGAAGAATCGGATTATGCGCTGCAGCGAATAATGTGTTTTAGGGGCAAACCTGAAGTCTCGAAACTCGGTGAGCCAGGAACTCTCCAATCGCTGCGGCAGTTCGACTACGCGCGTCTTGAGGGGGTTCAGATGCAGGCTGTAGTCAGCAAGCACCTCCTGAAAGTGCTGCAGCGCCGCTTCCGCTTCGCCTCGGCGAGCGAACGAGAATTCGTAATCGTCGTAGTATCGAAATCCCCGGGCATCAGCCCCTAACCGCGCCCGCAGCTCGACATCGACAGCCGAAAGCAACAACTCGCCAATGACCAAGGACGCGTCCGGCCCGACGGGAATGCCGTTTGTCTGCCCATCCTGGCCAGCCATGATGGCATTGTCCAGACGGTTACCTAGAAGAGTTAAATCGCGGCGTCGTTGCTTGCCCACCTCCTTCGAATGGAGAGCCCACGGCACGCTGTGTGTGTATACACTGCGATAAAACTCCGCAACATCTCCGACGAGCACGTAACGCGCGTGACGGCGGTGCTTAATTCGCACAGCAGACAGGTCACCAAGCGGCAACTTTGGAAGGAAGGCCCGACCCTGTTCATTTCCTAGCACGGGAGAACTTTGACTGAGGTCACTCCTATCAAGCAGCGCTCCAATCTCCTTCCACCCACTGCCAATCTCTTTACACAGACGCAGGTACGGCTCCGGATGGGGAACAGAAAGCGTTCTGCGAACACCGCCCGCACGAGCAAGGCTATGAGTGACCGAGCGATAGCTCTGCTCTCCTGAACTTGGTACGATCCTCCGCGGCTTTGCCCAACTGGCGAAGCTTTCTGCGGAGAAGCACGGCGGGAGCTCCTTCGGAAAATAGCCCTTCGCCAACAGCATCTCTGTGATTAACTCCATATCACCACACGCCCTTGAGTACGCAAGCTCTCGACACCTTACTTCAACTCACTATTAAACCAGCAATAGTGCGCCCCCTAAATTCGGTCATCGTCAATGGGTGCGCTACGACACCGCCTGCAGTACCACGCCAATGCCGGAGAGCGCGGCGCGCACGGTCATCATTCTAATTGTGGCGGTACTGCAGGAGGTGGACTGAACCGCACTCGATAGGTTTTAACCCACGCGACAGCACACAACTGCGCACACGTGATTCTGATGCACCTAGAGCTGCCAACGCGGCCTGCACAGCTGACTGCAGCGCAGCTCCCCACGCCTTGTCCGGCAAAACCGCTACCGGTGTCGGTCCCCCGCTCCCGACACTCGCCCTGATCTTCCGCGAGTCCAGATTCAGAGCTTCGCGGACATGCCGAACGAGGTATGCTTCTCCGCTTACGGATAGACCATGCCAACATCCCCACCGGCTTTGAGGAAGGTTGTCGCTGCAGATGGCAGGGAGATGGATGCAACCTTCCATCTCGAGCCTGGGCCCACCGCTGAGTCTGTATCGCTCGTGTTCGAGTGCCGCGGAGCAAGCACGCGCAATACCGAGTACAAGGATGGGCTGATGGCGCTCCTCACGCGACTTCGCACAATGGGAGCGACTCTTGAGGATGCAGCCATCGACACTCGCGTCACCGCTTCGCTCTCACACTCAGAACGGCGACTCCGCCCCCGAGGGCGCAGCTACCCCATCTCGCTTGATGCCGAACGTGATGTTTCCCAACTACGCATCGCTCTTATGAACGCTCAAGCAGGCGTCGGTCGGGCGCCAGGCGCCAAAGGAGGCGGCAACCCGAACAAACGGATGCGGCTTACCCTCAGCCTTCCCGATTCCACGTATCCCTCCCTCGAGGTGCTCGAGGACGCACTCGCTCTGGGGCACAACCTCGAACAGCCTCAAGTCTTCCTCGCCCGGATCTGCTGGAACTCCGCTCAGTGGGTGCACCCAACAGGGGAGTCACGAACTCTTGAGACCGGAACGTATGTGACCGAATACGGCTTCGGACATGAGGAATGGCTCTTTAATTTGGGGTGGGTGCTCGACGACGGATTCCACTATGCCTACTTGCAGCCCCTTCGCTCGGCGTGGGAACGGCTCCGCGGGCAGACTATTCGCATACGACTCTTCACAATTGCTCCAGGCGGCGAGCGTCTCTACGTGGGCGAGTTGCGCTCGTGTCAGGTGCTGACCGAAGAACAGGCGGAGGCTGCAGCGGAGGAATATGAGGAGCGGGGTTGGAATGATGAGATGCGTGAGCAGGTGGAGGCTGCTGGCGGTAAGCCGAAAGGACTACTCGGCGACGCGATCAACCGCTTTAACCTCCGCTTTCGCCCATCTGATGCGACATACTTTGCTCCCCATCGGCGGGCCACGTCGTCTCTTTTGAAGGACGCCTACCTACGGTACCGACTCTACAAATGGACAAACGAACTCTCTGCCGACCTCCAAGATTCGTCCACGCCGCGCTTGGTGCCGCCGCCAAAGGGGATCAAAACTAAGTCGACGACCAAGGTCCACCGCCCTGGTACCGACCCTTCGTCCTATGACCCAGTCCACAACATCCTCCAGCAGGAACTGCGCGTTCTCCTGATTAAGCAATATGGCGCTGACGCTGTGACGATGGAGGAGAACCGCGTTGACATGAAGGTCCACCTCCCGAGGAAGACAGTCTTCCTCGAGCTGAAAACGGCGCCGAGTGCCCGCCTTGCTGTTAGAGCTGCCCTCGGACAGTTGCTCGAGTACGCCCACTTTCGGCAGTCTTCTGCGGCAAACCCCGTGGAACTCATCGTCGTGGCGCCTGCCGTCGCAGACAACGATGAGCTGATGTACGTTGACTTCCTCAGAACAGCCTTCAACATCCCGATCAGCTATCGAACATTCCATCGCGAGATGAAGGAGTTCCGCCTGTAGTGGCTGAGCCGCACGGGGGCACATCTTTTGGTTTAGGCAGCCGCCAATACCGCTTCGTGTGTTCCTGCGCCTACGGCAAATTCGGTCGCCGCGTCATGGGTGCGTCAAGGCAAGAGAGGCGCCGGTACGGCCATCACCACGACAAGAGCTGCCGTCATACACAAGAGGCTTGGGCACAATTCGGCAGACGCTGGCTGACTGGCGCCTGTGGCCATGTCCCAGCGCCTCGCCTCTCATTGGACTGCACGCCAGCAAATACCGCCTGGCGCGCGACAAGCAGCAGCCCCAGTCAGGGCTGGTACCGCTCCGCCTCCTTGAAGAACTGCGTGAGCGAGTAGTCCAGCAGCGACTGGCAGGACTGCATGTACCGGCGGGCGCGGAGGAAGGGCAGCCAGACGCGCTTGCCGACACGCACCTGGGACTCTTCCATCTTCTGCCGCAGAACCCACGTCCCTCCCAACCGCCGCACCAGCACGTCCCCTAGATAGGCTCCGAGCGCCGGTGCGGTGTGTCCATCGATGAGTTGCCGCTCGTACCTCTCGGGGAAGTCTTCCCTCCAGAAGAAGAAGTCGAGGTCCGTGAGCGACTCGACCGTCTCGTCCATGATGGACGGCACCTTCGTATGCAGCGCTCCCACGAGACCTTCGGACAGGTCTCCGTAGGATTCGAGGACGCGCTCCGGATCCGTCACGTCCGACGGAAGGGCGACCGGCAGCCACTCTTCCGGCACAGGAGGCCGGAAGGCGTTGAACTCGGCAATCTTCCGTTGACGCTCGCTGATGGCGAACTCGTCCGGCAGCCGAGAGAGAAACGGCGCCACGTCGGGGTGGAAGCGCGGCTCGACAGGTACGAGCGCGGCGCTGCGCTGCTTCAGCGTGCGTAGCACCGTGTCGAAGTCGAGGTCCGGCCGAAGGTGGACATGGGCGCGGGCTTGCGCCTCGCGCGCTTCCTCGCTGGAGAACTCGGCGGCAGTGGGCCACAGAACAAGGAGGATTGAGCCGTTGGGAAGCTCCTCCACGAGATGTGCCGGAGTCGAGAGCATCCGTTCTCTTCCCACGGACTCGACCAGCTTGGGGCCAAAGACATTCAGCCAGAACAACTCATAGACCTTGTCGAACCCGTCCCGTTTCCATGTCGCATCGTCACGACCGAATACGGGAGCGTCCGCCAACTGCAAATCTGCCAAACCATGAGCTACCGAATGATGCGCAGGGTATCGAGAAGCCCAGGCACGCACGGCAGCCACAAAATCGCGACAGGTCTCCACCGCAGCAAAGAATGAGAGCGGCTGTATATTGAGACTGACGCTCAGCTCGGACGCCCGCTGAGTGAGTCCGAGATTGAGTGCCATCGAAACAGCAGGGCTCTCCGCGCGAGACAGCCCAATGATTGAGCCATACTCATCGCGTCGCTCCTCTAGCGCACGCAGCACAGCGTCTCGGGAGTATTTACGTTTCCGGCTGCCTTTGACAGTCGTCGGCATCCAACTGCCGGCATGCCGCTCAAGAGCATCAAGGAAGGGAGCCACTCCGCGCTCCAATCCATCCTTCGGCTCGAAGGCCCCATCGAAGGTGAAGCGAAAGCTATCCGCCTTGTTCAGCTCATCCAGCTTCATTGGAACAACACCTCCACACCCTCGATCCGCCTCTGCGTCCTGGTCACCGCATTGTTCAGCATCGTGGGGTCACGGGGCAGCAGTTTTCCTCCCTCGTAGACAAGGCGAACTCTCTGCACCTTCGCCTGCTGTCGCAGTCCGTCCCGGACAATCTTCAACGTTCCACCGTAGTATTTCATCGCATTGCTCGCATCCGCATTCAACTGCACGCCTAGGTCCTCGAACTCGAAAGGCTTGAGGTCTCGACTCTTGAAGCTGAACGTCTCCACCCGAGGTGGCTGCCCCGGAGTGGGCCTCTTTTCGATGACGAGCACGTCCGCATAACGAAGGTCCACCTTCGAGACTCCGACATGGGTCTCGATGCGCGGCTGCTCGAAGTCGCCGAGCCAGCGCCGGCGCGCGCGAGGCAACGCCGCGTCCTCCTTCAGGATGGCGATCATGGTCCTCTCGAAAGCCATGCCCCGAGCATAGTAGGCGCGCATCCCTTCGTAGCCCTCCCACTTCAGGGGGCCCTTGACGGCGTCACCGTCCTGAATCTCCTTCAGCCGCCTCTTGCGGTAGGCGACGTACTCCTGCCACAGCGGCGCCCCCTTCTCGACTCCAGGCGGCGGCTCCTCCAGCTTCGGGGCCATCTGCTTCAGCAGCTTCATGTCCTTCGGGAGACGGGGCCCCTGGGACTCCAGCTCCGCGAGGAACAGCTTCGCCTTCGCGGCCTCCGCAGCGCCCACCTTCGCGTCCTGCGCGAAGAGGTCCAGGTTGACGTACCGCTTCCCTGCTGCGCCCCGTGTCGCCGCGGGCTGGGCGGACTCGCGACTCGCGCCCCCTCTCGCCCCTGCAGCCCCGGAAGACTCGCGGCTGGCCGCCTGCGCCTCCGCAGCTGACACCTCGGCGTTCTGCTCGAAGAGGTCCAGGTTGACGGGCCGCTTCCCTGCCGAGCCTCTGGTCGCCACGGACTGGGCGGACTCGCGGCTCGCCGCCTCCATCAGCACCGCCTGCGCCTTCGTAGGGTTTCCGCGCGCCTCGTACAGCGCCAACAGGCCCGCCTCACCCCACTCGGCAGCCACCAGCGCGCCCTCGCGGCTCGCCTGGAGGTAGCGCAGCAAGTCGCGCGCGGCGGTGATGCCGAGCTGCTCCTCCAGGCGCGCCATCAGCACCTTCTTGGCGTCCACGTCGAGCGCCGGCATCTGGAGCCGCCGTAACCCTCCGCGCGACTCAGCCAGGGCCCGAGCGCCATTGCCTCCGGCGTACAGCGTCACCACCAGCGCGGCCGGCGCCAGTTCGCGCGTGGCCTGCTCGTACTTGCCTTGCGCCAGCGAGTACGCCCCATGCCCCGTCCCGGCCACCAGGTGGTAGAAGCCGACCGGCACACCGAAGGTCAGGTGGTCGAAGGCTCCCGCCGAGACACTTCCCGGCGAGTAGTGCCTCTCCATCAGGGCCTTCTCCACCTCGTCGATGGCTGCCTGGTAGGGCGGGGGCATCTGCCCACGCATCGCCATGAGCTCCGTGTACCGGGCCTCACCACTCACCAAGCTGCTGGAGAGCATGTCCCTGCCCGCTCGCCCCAGCCCGCGCAGCACGTCGCCGGCCTTCTCTCCCCGCTCTGGGAAACCTTCCAGCTCCACACCCCGCCGCTTCAACTCCTCGCGGACAGCGGCCATGGCTCCCAGCGTGTCCCCCAGTTGCTTGTCGCGGGCCAGCCGCTGCACCACTTCACGCAGTTCGTCGTCGAAGGCCGAGTGGAGGACGAAGAGGGCGAACACCTCCGCATACGGCACGCCGTACTTCTCCACGGACGTGACGATGAATTCCGCGCGCTGGCGACTGAGGGCTTCCGAGGCGTCTTCGTCCATCGGCCCCAGGGCGCCCAGGCGGACAGCGTCCCAGGGATAGAGGGACTGCACCAGCACGCCCATGTCCCCCACCCCGCGCTGCATGGCCACGAACTCCGCGGGAGAGGCACACGCAAGGAAGGGCTCCACCTTGTCCCGGCTTTGGGTCAGGCGGGGCCAGCCCGAGGGCACGGCCTTGCCGCCACAGGCGAACGCGCCGCCCTCCCCGTCCGAGCCTCGCGTTCCCTTCTCGTTGACGGCATTGCCGATAGGCCCTCGCCGATAGCCCATCGGCGCCGGCTCTGACGTCCCATCCGCGGCACCTGACTCCGCTCCCCGATACACACCCGCCGCCGCACTCCTCGCCGCATGGGAGGGCGCGGAGAAGGGACTGAAGGCCAGGGCCGCCCCACGGCCCACCTGGTCCGGCCTCGCCGGCAACGAGGCGCACCCGGAGGCCAGAAGGGCCACCACCAACGCGAGGCCAAGCCCGCCGCGCCAAGGCCGCTCAGCGCGCATTGTCCACCCCCAGTCCCACCGAAGCGAAGGCGCCTGGCCGCAGCGCCCCTTCCGCCGTCGGGAAGAGCAGCGTGCCCCCCTGCCCCACCGCGTACAGCTTCCCACCCAGGAAGCGCCATCGCGCCTCGGCTGAGGCGAGGTAGCGCGCTCCCGGCTGACCTGCGCCCACCGCCACGCCGCCTACCCCCACCGAGAGGTTCCGGTGGAAGAGCTGCGTCTCCAGCCGGCCGTCCACGTCCACCCGGCCCCAGTTGAAAACCTCGGTGCCCATTGTCAGCCGGAAGTGGCGCTGCCCCAGCACGCTCAGGCTCTCCGCATCCCAGCTCAGAATCACCTCGCCGTAGGCCGAGTACCCCTCCGGAAAGGGCGCGTCCGCCTGCGGCAGGGCGTCCGGGCCCGCCACCTGAAAGCGCGCCAGCTCGTAGTCCGGGCCGAAGGCGCCCTGCCGGAAGCCTCCGCGTTGGAGGCGGCCCTCCAGGCGCGCTCGCAGGTCCATCCTCGAGGTCAGGTACTCCGCGCCCAGCCCCGCCACTGCGCCCCACGCGCCACCCTCGCCGGGACGTCCGCCCCAGCCCGCATTCGCCTGCAGTTCGAAGCCCCCCTCGGGGTTGCGGCGCCGCACGAGCATGGCCGTCCCATCCACGTGGGCCAGCGTCATCGACTCGGATGTCCCTCCGGCCCTGCCCCAGTCATGCACCGCGGACAGCGCCAGCGTGTACTGCATGGGGTATGGAGGGCGTCCAAAGAGGACGTGCTGCATGTCCAGGACGACTTCTGCCCCCATCAGACGCGCGCCCAACACGTCCGAGGCGAAGGCCTCGACGTACAAGGGCCTCAGCATCCCAGTCACCACCGCGCCGGCCGGGTGGTAGTCCGGGTTGCCCCTGTTGTTGTAGCGGCGCACCAGGTGCCCGGACAGCAGCGTGTAGGACTCCAATGCGCCCACCCACACGAAGTTCGGCGCGTCGCCTCCCACCATCAGGTTCTGCACCACCTGCCCCCAGTCGGAGAGCTCGTCCCAGTCCTCCTTCCGCACCAGACTGGCGCCCTCTTCCGCGCCCCACATGCGCAGGCGCACCGGAGCGCCCAGTTCGAGCTGGAGCAGGCCTGGTTTGACGACCTCCAGCCGCGGATGCACCTGCAGGAAGCCTTCGTCCCTTCCAGCTCCTCTGCGCGGCAGCAGAGCCCACGTCGTGGTCTCCAAGCTCAGCCGGTTCGCCCAGCCAGAGCCCGAGCCGGGCGTGGCCGGCTCCTCCTCGACCAGGGCATCCCCCTCGTCAACGGATGGCTCGAGCAGCGCATCCCCGTCCGCCTCAACGGGGTCAACTTCCTCCTCGGCCACGTAGTCTTCAGGATAGGCAATCTCCTCCGCCAACCCCGCTCCGGGTAACACCAACAGCAACACGACGGCCCAGCGAGTGAACATCGACGTCTCCTGTGAAGGCCCCAACGAAGGGGCAATGGACAGAGGCTTCCCGTTCAGTCCGGCGGGGCGCCGGTCCGTGGGGTAAATGCATTGCATTGCGGGAGTCGCCGACAGGCCGACTGCGCCAAGCAATAGGCAGACGTGTCACACCACGGCGCCAGGAATCCTGGCCCCGCCTGGAGCGGCAGGCAGACGTGTCACGTCGCGGCGCCCGGACAGTCCGGCACCGCTCACGACTCCAAACGTGCGAGTGGGGGGATTGAGGAAGGGCTCCTCAGCGCCCGTCAGGCATGCGGCCCAACGAAGCGCAGACGGCTTCTCGGCGCACGATGACCGTCCGCACGTGCCTCACATGGCAGTGCGGGAGGTCCTCTGCGCAGCGCGAGAGCCCAACGCCTACTTCGATGCGGAGCTAGGAAGGTGGATCAAGCGCGTCGCCCTCCGGGCGCTCTCCGCAGCCACCAAGGAAGCGCGCAGTCACGCGCATGCACTCCAGCACAGTGGGGAACACATCGCCCTCCAGGGCACGCCAGAATGAACTAGACCAATAGGTATAGTCCATTGGACCCCAGATTGACATTCGGCACAAGCCCCCAATGCCGGAAACCCACGAACGGGTTTGGAGGTAGTCCTCGCAGGGCTAAGGAAAGGTGACGTTGCCCAGGGTGACAGTGCGGCGCCCGTCCACATCCCAGAGCTTCAGCGTGAAGGATCCTTGAGGAGACTCGGATGCTGCCTCAGCCTCTACCACTACGCGCTGGGTATCCGCTCCCGGTGCGATGGGGCCCGACTGCCATACTTGAAGCACCTTCAGCTCCTCGTTGGCCTTGCCCCTGAGCATCGCCCCCACTGCTGTCCATGGTTGAGCATCCCCCCCATATTTGAGGGTGACCTCAACAGCTACCCTGCGAGCTGTGCGGTATGCGTAGACAACGCTTTTGCCTGCCGCTCCTCCTGGAGCGAGGGTTACCCCTTTGGACACGTCGCGGAATTCAATCCCGCGGCCGTTCAGGACTGATGTCGCGATGAGTCCCGTCACTCCATCGGGCGCACTTCGCTCCTCGCGCAGACGCTCATTCTCCTCTTTGCACAGCTCAGCCGCGAGGCGAGCCTGGCGGACTTCTTCCTGGTATGTCTCGACGCTCCTCTTGCGCCGATAGACTTCGACATGCGCTTCCGACCGTGCCGGGTGCGCGACCAGGACAAACGTTGCACTTGCCGGGGCCGCCCCATCCTGGAAACGCACCGTCAACTTGAGCCGCTCTCCCGCGGAGATCTTCTCGGACGGGACCAGGCGCAAGGTGGTGAGACCAGCGTCCACCACCGCGAAGCGCTCGCGTGCCTCAACCGTCAGCCCGTCTCGACCCACCTCCGAGTCGAAGATGAACACCGTCGAGAGCCCCGGGCTCACCGCCACTTCAACTGCTGGCTGAGCATCATCAGAGACCAGCTCGATTCGGCGAATACTCAGCCCCACGGAGGAGGATGAAGGCGACTGAGCCAGAGCCGGCCCCCCGCCTGAGAGCAGGAGGAAAAGAAGACCGGCCGACACTGAATGATGCACGCGACGTTTCTCCTGGACCAAGCCAGCGGAGACACCGCTGGCGACTCACGGGCGGCTGCCAAACAGCGACTTGTCATTCAAACTCGCTCACGGCCTTGACCCAAACGCCAGAGTACACGCGCGCCTTACCGGTATCCCCTCCGCCGCCCTCTATCTCCAGTCCGCGGTTGCGAGAGGTATCCAGCACCTCCAGGCACACGGGGAAGCTCTCTCCGCGAAATCGCGCTCGAGTCAGCCGGACATAGACGCGGTCGGCAATAATGAGCCGGCCAGACAAGGTGGCCTTGTCCGAGCCCAGGATGAGCTGCGCAGTGCCTTCCCTCACCGTTATGTACTTATCGTCCCCCCGGATGAAGCTCGCCCCCGCATCGTCCCCAATCTCCATGCCGAGCTTCTTCATGCCCTTGGTGGCGCCTGCCGGGCACGACTCAGGATCCGGAGCAGGTCGCACCTGAGGGCCCGAGCAGGCCAGCGCGCCGCACAAGGCTGTCGTCGCCAGGGCGGTGCGGACGCTCCTCGCGGCCTTCTTCGCAGGCGCTGGCGGGGAGGAAGCGGTGTCATTCTGGGGGGTCGTCACGGTTGCAGTCACCTCGGGAAGCGTCGCAGGGGGCGCGACGGCCGCAGGTGTTGCCTCCGGCCCGATGGGAGCTGCGGCCGGGGCAGCTTGAGGTTTCTTGGCATATGCCGCTACTTCTTGGCTGGGGACGGCCTGCGGCTGCGGTGAGGCCGTCCGCAGTGAGAAGTACGCCCCAGACGTGAGGGCCATAGCCAGCAGCCCCGCCCCCAGCACACGCCCCAACCTCAGTCGCGAGAGGAACGAGCGCCGCCCCACCTCGACGAAGGGGGCCACAGGCAGCGCAAGCGGCGCGGCGTCCGCCTCCATTGCGGCTTCCGCCCCCATCCCTGCCTCATGCGCCAAGCCTGGCAGCTCCGCCTCCAGGGGCCGCGTAGCAGCAGCTACCGGAGCGGCTTGGGACGGCAATGCCGCGGGCGGGCCCGCTCCCGGCAGCTCTGGCCCAGGCGCCTTGCCACGACGCATCTGGCGCAGGGGCCTCTTCGCCCACCGCTCCAACTTGTTCACCTTGCCCTCGTTCTCGGTGGTGGCCGAGTTCGGGCCATAGGCGTCAAACAGGGGCGTGTCCCACGCCTCCCCTTCCGCCCCGGACAGGAGCTCCTCCAGGGCCGCACAGACAGTGCTCGCGTCGGGACGCGCAGCAGGGTCCTTCTCCAGCAGCCGCATGCACAACATGCCCAGCCGCTCCGGAACGAAGCGGTTGACGTGGTGAGGGGGCACAGGCGTCCTGCCAATGACAGCCTGGACGTACTCCGCTTCCGACCCCGCGTCGAAGGGCAGCCTCGCCGTGAGGAGGCGGTAGAGGACAGTGCCCAGGGCCCACATGTCATCCGAGGGGGCGGACACGTAGCGGGCGCCCGTCTTCTGGCCGAGGTACTTCTTCTGCAGGAAGAGCCAGGCCTCGGGGGGCCGGTACTCCATCGTCCCCGGCGGCAGCATGGACTGGGTGACGCCGGAGGGGGCTCCCGCGTAGTCCCCAATGCCGTAATCCACCAGCACCGCCAGGCCGTCCGCGTCGCGCACCATGACGTTGGCGTCCTTCACGTCCCGGTGCACCACTCCCGCCTCATGCGAGGCCTCCAGCGCCCTCGCCATGTCGAGCGTCACCTTCGCAATTCGCCGGGCACAGGGGTTCTCATCCTTCACCCACGCGCTCAGCTTCCGGCCCTCCACGTACTCCATGGCGATGAGGGCGAAGTCGCGCTCCTCGGCATGCCAGTAGGTGAAGCCGCGAATGCCCACCACGTTCGGGTGCGTCAAGCGCAAGAGGATGGAGATTTCCTTCTCCACCCGCCCCTCCACGCGTTGCCGCTCCACGAGCTTCAGCGCACAGGGCTGCCCGCCGTTCGTCGCGAGGTACACGGTGCCGAAGCCACCTCGGTCCAGTTGCCTCACCACCGTGTAGCCCATCACCGAGTCCCCCGGGGACAGGACGGCCGGGGGGCCGTTGTCCCTCATGGCGACTTCCTCCTGGAGACTCTGTAGGACAGCAGGACTGCGGCCACGCGCATGCGACTCCCTCCCCGGCGCCGGCCCACGCTACCAGAAGCCCGGGGAAATCGCGCGAAGTCTTACCCTACCTCCAGCCACCAGCCGCAGAGGGTTTCAAGCCTATCCCAAGGTGAATCCAACTAGACTACCAGGTACAGTTGATTGGGAATGTACATCCACCCAGACGCCCGTGGCTTCGCTCTTCCGAAGGAGCCCTCCCGTCCCTTGCCCAGCATCGTCGGCGGCCCCCTGCGCGCAGCCCGCCTTCGCGCTGGCCTGAAGCAGACAGAGGTTGCCCAACTCATCGACATCTCCCCTATCGTCTACAGCCGAATCGAGCGCGGCCGAATGCTTCCCAGCGTCCAGACGCTGTACCGTCTGTGCTCCGCGCTCCGCACCACCCCCAACGAGTTACTGGACTACCCCGCCTCACTGCCACCGGACGTCGTCTCTGCCGCCAAGGAGGCCCTGCTCCGCCGTGTGCGCCAGTTGGATGCGCACCAGGCGCTCGCCCTCATCCAACTCCTGCCGGACGTGCGCTGATGGAATCGTACTCCCTTGACAACTCGCAACTCAGATATACTCCCCTGTACCTATGAACGAACAGCTTGCAGCGCACCTGGGTGCCATTGCCCGTCTCGCTCGGGAGCAGATGAGTCTGACGCAGGTCCAAGTCGCGGAGCGCGTGGGGATGGCCTCTGCCGTCTACAGCCGGATTGAGCGCGGGCACATGATTCCCAGCGTCGAGACGCTGAAGAAGTTGTGCATCGAGTTGATGGTCTCCCCGGAGGACATGATGGGCCTCACCGAGGCCTCCGACAGAGGGGCACGGACTCGGCCGGAGGATGACGTCACCTTGCGCCGCCTTCTCTTCCTCGCGCGGAAGCTCGATGCGGCGAAGCTGGACGCCCTCGTCCGCATCACCACGGAGCTGGCCCGCTGAAGCTGCGCCCCGTGGGCGCCCGCCCTTGCAGCGCCAAGGCTGCTTGCGGCCGGCGCTCCGGCGTCTCCGAGCAGAGAGCAGGCCTGGCGGGCAGAGCCCCATACCTCGGGGCTCTGCACCGGAGCACGCGCGCCCCCAACCGAGCGGACTTCGGCGATGACGGAGTGCCTCCCCGTCCGAAGGAGGAGGCACCCCGCTACGCCGCGCCGCGCTCCCGCAACTCCGCATCCACTTCAGCGAGTAACTTCTCCAGGCGCGTCTTCTGCAACTGAAGGCGGGAAACGTCGTCCAGCCCCGCCTCTGGGTCGCTGCGGCGCTCCTTCGGTGGGTCGGCTTCCAAATCCTCACGCACCTCCACGATGAGGACATCGCCCGCGCGGATGTTCGCGTCACACCACGTCAGGTGCTCGCGGTACTCTCTACCTTCAGAGCCGCCCACGTGGAGTGTGAATTCAGGGATGGCGCTGGTCTCGTCGTCAGGGCGGCGCACCCACGACAGGATGGTGTGGAGGACTCCGAAGTCCGGCAGCCCCGCGGTGGTGAGGTGCTCGCCATTGCGAAGGACGCGAAAGCAGAGCATCGGCGGCCTACTCCTTCTTCGGGAGACCCAACTCGTGCTTCTCCAGCCCATCCGGGTAGATGCCGGCCTCGCCGAACTCCACCTGGTCACGCAGCACCCCGCCCTCGGACACGACACGGGCGGCCTCCTTGGCGGCTTCCGCTCGCCCATAGGGCTCGCGAAGCTGGGCGTGGGCGACACCACGCAGCGCATCCCTCATGTCCGCCGCCGTCGCGAAGCGCTCCTCGGGGTTGCGGCGCAGCGCGGTGTGCAACACCGCCTTGATGTCCTGGCTGAGGTGGCCCACCGCCTTCTCGACGACGTCCGGGTTGAACGCCTCCATGAGGGCCTGCATCTGCTGCAGCGGCAACGAGGGCTGCGACTCCGCGACAAACCGGCTCTCTTTGGCCACCACTGGGACGTCGCGCACCTCGAAGAGGTGTTTGCTCGTCAAGGCTTCCACGAGCAACACCCCCAGGCTGAAGACGTCGGAGCGCGGCGTCAGCCCTTCCTTGCGCAGGTACTCCGGAGAGGCGTAGGCCACGTCCCCTCGCAGCAGATTCTCGGGCGACTCCTCCCGCCCCACCAGCAGCGAGAATGCCGAGCCGAAGTCCAGCACCTTCACCTCTCCATGGAGGCCCAAGGCGATGTGCCGGGGACTCACGTCACGGTGGACGATGCCCAGGGGCACGCCCTTCTCTGACGTCAGCGTGTGCGCGTAGTGCAGCGCGTCCGCCACCTCCGCCCCCACATACAAGCCAAAGCCCTCCGAGAGGGGCTGCCCTCGAACCAACGCCGCACACACCAGCGTCTCCAGCGAGGGCCCACCCACGTACTCCATGATGGCGTAGGGGGCGCCCTCCTCCTCATCCACCTGCATATGGAAGACGTGCGCAATGTTGGGGTGGTTGAGGCGAAAGGCCAGCTGCACCTCTTCAATCATCCGCTTGCGCATCATGTACGTGGATGGGCTGGCAATTCGGCGAACCAGGGAGAGGCCAGCCAAGACTCCATCCGCCACTCGCCGCTCCACCTTCAGGAGCTTCTCGCCATTCGACCGCACCTCGACCTCCCGCACCGCCTCGTAACGCACGCCCTCCACTTCGAAGAGGAAGCGCGGCGAGCTGGGGCTAGGCGGGGTGGAGAGTCTGGACGGAAACTCCTCCGTCGACACTTCATCTTCCGAACGCTTCGTCATGACTGTGAATCCTCCTGAAAGAGGGGGGCGCGGCCCCACGGACACCGAGACTCGCCGGCGCGGCGACTCTCCCGGGGCTTGCAAGGTCTAGTTGACTCGACCGTCGAATTAACATGACCTTTGGTAATCTGTGAAGCCCTCTACCACTCGTAGCGGACAGGCCACCCCAAGTGTGCCTATTCCTATCCAGGGTGAAAGAGACCCAGCCCCGGCCTCACGCGCTGGGCTGGGCAGCCCCGCTAAGGAAACATGCATCGTGAGTGAAGCCGTTGACTGGGGTCCGCTTCGCACACTGGAACGCCGCGTCTTCGCCAAAGGAGAGCGCCTGACCCTCACGACTGAGGTGAAGGCCCTGCTGAAGCGCACGGCCCCCGAGGTGGGCATCGGCGACGACGAAGCCCAGAGTACGCTCACCACGGAGGAGGCCGCGCTGGGCCTCTTGCGTGAGGAGTCTCGGCGCATCCGCGAGGGCTCCGACAGACTCATGGACGCGCTACACCGAATGTACCAGTACAAACGGGCAGGGGACTTCGACAGCGCCGGCCAGGAGGTGCGGAACGTGCTCGCCGTGGAAGTCGTGCCCCACCACCGCGCCATCGCCCAGGGGCAACTCGAGTGTCTGCTGGAGATGAATGGCTTCTGCGCCGGCCCGGAGTGCGGCTCATGAGCTACCCGTCAGCGTCCCTCACCTCCCACTCTGCCCCCGCCCGCTACGCCCAATAGGGCTCATGCTCCTCCCGCCCGCTACGCCCAATAGGGCTCCTGTCCTTCCTATGCTCTTCCAAGTCGAAGGCGGTGTGAGTCCCCGACGGTACGCCGAGCTCGGCGACATCTCCTCGTTCGCGGAGGTCACGCGAGGCTGGCGGGAGGATTCCGCCCTCGACCTCGTGCTAGGCGAGTGGACGGGGTGGCCTTCTCGATGAAGGTGCGCGGCAGGGCCTGGTTCGGTACTTCGAGCCAATTCCTCCCGAGGAGCCCGAGGGCCAGGATTGACGCGTCACGGCCGTGACGCTGACGCGTCAGCGAGGGCGCCTGACCGACGGCGGTGTCGATGCCTCCTCGCGGGGGCCACCCCTCTCCCGTGTTCGAGAGGGTGGCATACGAAGTGCAAAGGTTCCGGCCGTCCAACGACTCCACCGAGGATGGCCATCATGAGCGACACTTCAGACGGGCTGCGGTCGCAGCTCTGAGTCAAGGGGCACTCCAACACCCTGACCTTCCGTGGGATGATTGTTGTCCGGAAGATAGGTATTACATACTGTGCAGTGCCACGACTTCCCTCAGCCTCCTGGCTTTTTGATCAGATGGGTTGCGGAGAAAAAAGTCTCAGCGGGAGCCGCAGCAGATCAATATGGCACCGTGACCCGGTGAAGCCGGATTACAGTGCACACCGTTGTTGAGCGTGTAGCGGTGTCTCCATCGCAGAGTGAATTTGCGGAAAAGCCGGTGTAGTTGTCACCTGATAACGGGGGTTTCGATTGGCAGATGCCAGCCAGACTATCCAGGCATTTTAATTTGACAAAACAAAGCCCGTGCTAACAGTGAAGACTTCATAAAGGAATACTCTTTTTCCATCGACGCTTTGCCGGTTTTGACCGGCGTATATCAGGAGGCAAAATGAAATCACCCTTCAAGAAGAACGTCCTCAAAGTGGCGGTCATTGCTTTGACCACCATGGGCGCGAGCGCAACAGCCGTTGCTGAAGTGAGTGTGCCACCGTTTTATGCAGCCGTGATGCGCATGAAAGCGCAGGGCAAGCTCGGCCAGGTCATCAGCAAGGAGGAAATCTCTACGCCGATCAAAGGCGCTCGGGCATGGCGAATTGCCTATATTTCCTCGGACCTCAATGAGCTTAAAACGATTTCTACCGGCCTTCTGATCGCACCCACCGGTAAAGTGCCGAAGGAAGGTCGGCCGGTGGTTTCCTGGGCTCATGGCACGACGGGTACGGCGCAGAATTGCGGCCCGTCGCAAGTGAGCAATCCGGCGGTCCCGTTGAACCAGTATTTCGTCGTGGGGGGTAACTCATCGACGGATTATGGCATTCCTGCGGTTGAGGAGTTCATTAATGCGGGCTACGTCGTTGTTGCAACGGATTATCAGGGCC
Organism: Myxococcus sp. AB036A; assembly: GCF_006547355.1. Taxonomy (NCBI): domain Bacteria; kingdom Pseudomonadati; phylum Myxococcota; class Myxococcia; order Myxococcales; family Myxococcaceae; genus Myxococcus; species Myxococcus sp. AB036A. Next base: position 26,425 of record NZ_VHLC01000003.1, read on the forward strand.
TGGGTGGCGGTGGTAAGCACCAATATGCTGTTTCAGCAACCAACGCCCGGGACGCCATCAACGCTATTCGTGCTGCTGGTTACATGAAGGAAGTTGGCGCTGGAAAGAAAGCCATTATATACGGCTGGTCGCAAGGGGGCGGAACGACCATTGCTGCGGCCAACTCTGGCGATTACATCAATAAAACAGGTACGGCTTTCGACGGCATTGAGTTGGTCGGATTTGTCGCTATGGCACCCCAGGATATGGCGGCACTGGCTCCTGAAGGCGAGACAACGGAGGCACAAAGCGAAGTCCTACTGAAGAACCTGGAGAGAACCTTCTCCGACAATGTGTTCAATTTCACGCACATGGCAGAGAACCTCTGGGCTACACAGGCGGCGTTTCCTGAAAAGCTTCAGCTCACAGATATCTTTACGTATGACGGTGCCCGGGTTGTCGATGACATCATGTCGAATAAATGTGTGCATGCGGCTTCAGATACGTTGAACTACACGTACGAAGATAAGTTTGGCTCTCTGATGAAAGCCAGGCCGACTAATGCCAAGGCATGGGTAGATGCCATAAAGGCGGGTAGCGTTCCGAATACCAGGCCGGTTGCCCCCGTTATCATTTACTGGGGCACGAAGGACACGGTCGTCCCCCCGGTCATGGGCGAACTCTACCGGGAGCAGATGTGCAAAAAGGGTGGTAACGTCGCGCGTGTGCAACTGGTGGGCAAGCAGGACCACTTCAGTACACCTGCCGCTTCACAGCCGCTGTATGTACCCTGGATTGCCAGTCGGTTTGCAGGTAAACCTGCTGCTAATGGCTGTGCCGCTGACGCATCCCGCTGACGCATCCCCTCATTTTGGGGATGCAAGTCCTTGATTGTGCTGGACTCCCGAGGGCAGGGGCCAGCACTTGAGGCCCTGCCTGGAGCGAGAAGGCCGCCGGCGCCCATGGCATGGGCTCTAAGTCGCTGAAATTACCTTGGTTTCCGGCTCAGGAATGAGGGGATGCGTCAGGGCCGGAGGGGCAGGCGCCCTTGAGCTGATTGCCGCAGGAGCGCCCTCCGGAGAGGCCGCTTCGCGGCGCAGACTCAGACGGGCGTCACCTTGTCGAAGGGGCGCACCACCTCTTTGCCATCGGAGACGCGTGTCACCACCACCGTCTTCGCCTTCGCGTCGACAGCCTTCACCTTCGCCGAGAAAGTGCCCCGCCCCTGCTTGTAGCGTACCTCCTGTCCCACCTCGTACGAGGTGGACATCTCGGAGCTCGGACTGGACCTGAGGGCTGCGTCCGTCGCGGTGCGCCCTGCTGCGCGCGGGCGCCCGCGGCTCTTCTTGGGCGCGGGCCCAGCCCGCGTCGGCTTCGCCTCGGCCTGCGGCCTCATCCACTTCCGCACAGGCACCGTGGGCGTGCGCTTCGGCGCGGGCGCAGGTGTGCGCTTCGGCGCGGACGCCGCCGGAGCCGGGCCAAGCTCAATACCCAGGAACCGAGCAATCCTCTCCAGCAGCTCCAACTGCCGGCCCATCACCTTCCCCACCTCCTCCGCCACCGCAGCCTGAATGGTGCTCTTCATGTCGTTCTGCATGTGCTCTCGCTCGCTTTCCTCGCGGGCTGGCTGGCCCGCGCAGTGTCCAACACGACAACAGTCAACGCTTCGCACTCACGCTACAACTAGGAATCCGAGTATTCCGACTACCTTCTCAGAATGACGCCTTCATCTCACTCCAGCGCTCGCGCTGCACCTCCCACGTCCCCGCTTGTGCAACCGCCCGAAGGTTTCGCTCGCTGAGGGGTTCCTTCCCGTCGACGGATTCGGGAAACAGCACCTCCTCCTGGATGTCAGGAGCCAGCAGTTGCAAGTCCAACAGGTGCGTCACGCGCGCCCAGGTGAAGCCCAGTTGGCGTGCGACGTCCGCTGCGCTCGCCACCAGCCCCCGCTCAATGGCGGCTTCCACATGGTTCGCCAGGGCCAGCATCCGCGCGACGTGCGCTGGCCGGCGCGACACCTCCCGCGGCGGGGGTGTCGCCCCCTCTCGGAAGCGCACCTCCGCCCGACGACGCACGCGGTGGAAGTGCGCACTAACGAGACTTGCCTCCGCTGCCTGGGACTCGGGGCTCGCGCTCACGCGGCCACCTCCTCGCGCCCGGGAGCCGCGACCTCACCGGCATGGGCAAGGTGCACGTCGACGCGGCCCGTCGCATCGTTCATCACCACCTGGCTGACGAGGGCCCGCAGCAGATAATTGATAGAGATGGTCGAGTAATTCAGGTACTTGGCTCAGATGCACGGCTAGATAGCGCTATCGCCCAGCTTCGCGCCTCAGAGTGGGGCGCGTCGCTATGGGGGGATCTTGAGAGGTCCCACGTCGTCTATCTGGTGTATCCAGACAAGCTCGGAATGAAGCGCGGCGAACCGCTACAGGGGCTATGTGGTGGCCCTGGATATGAGCAATGTTTCTCCGGAGCTTGTGCCATTCACATCCGTGTTGACTGGGACAATCAGGACTGGGCGACGCGAATTGCGGAGAGGCGTGGCGAGAAGCCGGATAGTGACCTATTCTTGATAGCAGATGAATTAGCCCACGGACTTGACTGGGTAACTGGCAAAGTCGAATATGGAGGTTTGGCCTTTGCTGACCATGTCGCAACACTGGTTGAGAGCTATCGGTAACACTCCTCGCCAACGTGCCGCAGTTCTCGCACTCACCTGCATATACGGATGCACGGCGCCCTCTGAGAGAGCCCCTGCCCCCATCGACATTCAGAACGAGGAGGACAGCATCGAATGCCAGAGGGCTCGCACCATCTTCAAAACCGATGCCGAGCGACATAACAACTGCGTAGAAGACGACGACTGCTACATAGAAGACCTCCGCGTGGTCCCCCAAGGATGTTGCTTTTCAACGTCATGGACTTGGCGCCAACGCAGGGAAACCCGTGCTCTTCTCAATACGACCTACATCCAATGCGGCGGTGTGGCGGACTATTACTGCCCCAGGTCATGTACTGCCGCATGCATCGAAGGGAGATGCGTTGGCAGGATTAAACCTCCAGTCGAAGCACCACCCGCCCCGTAGAGACTGCTCGCAGATCGTTTGTTCATGAGATGCGCCCACGAAAATTGACCATGTAATTTCTGGGCGCGCCTCCCGAAACAGCCACTTCCACCCAGTTCGGAAACCACATCTGGCGATTCACACGCCAGATGTGTTTTTTCTCCACCACAGGGCTCTATTGAGCACCTCTTTCACCGGCTGAAAAGTCCGGTTGCCCGCTACACCCACCCAAACCTGGTCGCCGCGTCACGCGCGTGGCAAGGCCAGCCCGCCAGTGCGTCAAGACGAGTGAGCGAGGCACACACTCACCCTCTTTCGCCCGGTCAAACCCAGTATTCTTCGGCCCCATCCGTAGGACTGTGCATGCAATGACGCGTTCGCCGACGCACGCTTCTCGCCGGCCTCGAATATCCCGTCGTCACAGCCAGGTCCTTCTTCCACAGCAGGCTGGAGAGGTGCTCGTTATACGTTGAAGTCAATCTGCAGGATGGGTGTGTCCGCTTCGATGTCGCGCCGGAACCGCCCCCACCGGTCGAGCGTGCTCTCGTCGAGTACGGCCGGATCGCGATACTGGTGGAACAGCGCGTAATTCATCGAGCGCTGGAGAGCGAGCAGGTCCGGCACGGCCGCGAGCCACTCGCGCTCCATCCGTCGGAGCTCCCGATACCCTTCGAGGAACGGCCCCAGGAACGAAGCGGCCGCTTCGTCGCGCGCCTCTCGAGCCTCGCCTCGCGCGATGTAGAAGAGGAGTACCGCGATGTCCTTGACGAACCACGAGTACTCGCAGTTGTCGAAGTCGAACGCGGTGATCTTCCCTTCGGCGAAGCAGAAATTGTGCATGTGGAGATCGGCGTGGATCAGCCCGTAGCTCTCCGGTGTTCGCGGTAGCCGGTTCAATCGCGCGATGATCGCCGCGGTGCGCTCGCGAACGAGCTTCTCCTCGGGGGGCGCGAACCGGTCGATGTCGACCACGTCGTACTCATGCCATTCCTGGCGCTTGAGCCTGGGGCTCGAAGGCGCGTAGGTCTCGGCGCGGTTGTGGAGCCGCGCGAACAGCCGGCCCAGCTCGCGGAACAGGGGGGGCTTCCAGTAGCGCTCCTTGAGCGGAGGCGCGTCGTCGAAGACGATGCCCGGCGCGCGCTCGAACGCGGTGGCGACGAAGTAGCTGCCGGGCTCGCGGTCTTCGATCCGCTCCACGAACTGCCCCGCCTCGGAGAGGAGCGGCGAGGCGATTGGAATGCGCGCGGCGGCCAGATAGCGAACGAACTCGACCTCACCCAGCGTGTAGTCGATCGTTCGCCGCGTACTGTGCGAGATGCGCAAGATAAGGCCTTCGCCGTCGTCGTTCTCCGCCTCGTAGACGAAGTTCTCGAAGGCCGTGAGCTCGGTGAGCTGCTCGGGCGACAGGCCATACCGGCGCGCAGCCTCATCGCGAATCGGCTCATGGAAGCGGCGGACAAGCTCTGGATGCATCGAACCCTCTAGTCCTTCAACGTGAGGCTGCTCTCACCGTAGCCCAGTACGGTCGAGGCAGAGTCGCTGGTGACCGAGACGCCCAGGCCGCGCGCGAGGGTCTCCGCCAACGGGGGGCCATTGCGCGGCCGCGTGAACACAGCCAGGTCTGTGCCGGTCAGGGGGTGATCCGGGCGCCGGAGCCGCTGGTTCAGCATCGCTTGCTCGCGCTCGACGACGCGCAGGCACCGGCGCTCGAGGGCGAACGCGCTGGCAGCGACGCCAGCGAGCTCACCGCAGAGAGGCTCCGCCACGACCTTGTCTCCCGGCAGCCCATGCGCGAAGAGCTCGGCCAGTCGCCGCTGGCTCGTGGCCTGCTCGGCGGGATCCAGCTTCGCCAGCTCGTCCAGCGAGGTGCCCTGTGGCGTGCCGGGGAACGCCTCGCCAATGCGCGCGAACAACCAGCGGCTGAGCTTGATCTCGCGCTGGTATGTCTCGGCGAGTGGGAAATCGTCCCGGAGCAACGGGTAATGCGCGACATCGATGGGCGCCTCCACGCACTCTTGCAGCGCGGTGCGCGGGAGGTGTCCGGCGAACGCCGCCCGGAGCCGTTCGTGGAGCAGCCCCTGGGTCGCACCGAGGAAGCGGACCACCGATTCGACGCGCTGCCCGAGCAGGCCGTAATCGAGCGCGGCGTCGAGATCGCCGAGGCGCGCTGCGATGTCGGGCTGGGCCTCGATGGGTGCCGGGGCCGCGCCGGTCAACACCTGCAAATATTCGTTGATCAGCGCCGGCGGCCCGGCGCACACGCCGTGCGGACCATGGAAGACCGCGTGACGCTCGGCATAGTCCACGATCGATTGCGCGGTGACGGGCTGCTCGGGGGCGTCGCGCACCAGGTCGTTGGTGACCAGGCGAACTCCGTCGATCAGCCGGAACATGGCCGCGAGCCCGCTGTCGAGCTCTCCGTTCGGCACCGGATGGGTGCCCCGCACCAGCACGTACCCGACCGACGCGAGCGTGCAGACGACCATCATGTGGAGCTCGCCCGCGGTGAGCACACCCGGGGTCCGGGGCGGCATGCGCGCGAGGAAGGCCTTGCGGAACTGCTCGGTCAGCGAGAGCAGGTCCGGCCACTGACGCGCCATGCCCTTCATCGCGGTCACGTTCATCGGGCGTTCGCTCTGGTACCGGCTCCCCGCGTAGTGGCACTGCTTGCGCACGGTGGGGAGGTCGAGGAACAAGGTGCGCGGTGCGACGTTGTTCTCGCCCACTTGCCGGCCGTCACCGTCGAGCGCCGGATGCGCCACGCGGTAGACCGGCACGACCACCTCGAGGTTCGAGAGCTCGAACGCCCGTCCGAACGCCTGTTCGGTCAGCACGGGGCAACGATTGTCGCGGGCGCTGAACGTGAGCGGCTCACGCCCGGCTGGCACCTCCCCCAACCGCTCAGGAAAGGACACCGCGGTGCGGCCCGTGGGCGCATCCGAGACCCGCCTCAACACCCGCTGTTCGATCAATGCTTCGAGCAGGTCCCGGATCTTGTCCCAGGAATGGGGCGCGCCGTCCGACCACGCCATGGCGTCGGAGGCTTGAAATTGCTCGACCTGGAGCAGCTTCTCGCCCAGGGGCGCGATGTCCGGCTCGTCGAAGATGAGCTCCACCTCGCCATAGAAGAGGTGCAGGACCTGCTGGCCATTTCCCGCGTCGAGCCGGTCGTGCGTGAGCCGCCTTCGATTGGGAATGTAGAGCATCTCATCCGCTTGCAGCTGTGCCATGGCTTCTCACTCCCGCTTCAGTGTGACGTCGCGCGACCAGGTGCCGCCGAGCGAGCGATAGACCTCGACGCGATGGTTGAGCAGCAGCCGTTGCGCTTGCAGACTTGCGCGCTCGAGCCCGACCAGATTCGTCAGGGCGGTGAGCACCGTCAGATAGTCCGAATGCCCCTGCTCGAAGAGCCGCCTCGCCTCGTCCAGGAGCTGCTGCCCGAGCTGGACCTGCGCACGCAGGCTGCGCAGGCTCGTCGCCTCGTTCTCCTCCCGAACCACGGCATCCTGCACCCGTCCGATCGCGGTGTGCAGCGCGAGCTGGTATTGGATTTCGCGACGCTGGAGCTGGATCGGCAGTCGCCTGTACTCGGTGACTCGCCTTCCATCGAACAGGGCCCAGGTCAGGTTCACCCCGACGACGGACTCGGCCAGGGCCGGCTCCGAGAGGCCGACCTTCAAAGCGCCCACGTTGCCCACCAGTTGAATCGTTGGAAGCCAGCTCGCCAGGTTCGCGTTGATGCGGTGCTCGACCTCGGCGACGCGAAGCTCCGCGAGCCGCATCTCGGGCGTGTTCACGTTCAGGTCGCCCGGCGTTCCGAGTTTCGGTGGGGGCGGGAGATCGGGAAGCTGTCGATCGAGTGGAATGACGTCGTCGGCGGGGGTGGGTACCCGGCCCAGCAGCGCCTTCAGCTCCGAATTCAAGAGCGCGTTCCGGGTGGCGATCAGCGGCACCTGCGATTCGAGGTTCACCAGCAACTGCTCCTGCTGCAGCACCACGAGCCGGGGCGTGAGGTGCTGCTCGAACCGCGCTCGAATCAGCCGGAGCAGTTCCTTGTTGTAGTCGATCTGCCGCAGCGTGAGGTCCCGGAGCGCGCGGGCCTCGAGGATGTCGAACCAGACCTGGGTGATCCGCACCGCGAGGTCCTGGATGCGGCCCTCGGTGAGCTGCCGCTGCTGCTCGGCGAAGTTCAATCCCGCGCGCCGCTGCGCACCGAGGGCTCCAAACAGGTCGACCTGGTAGGTCACGCCGAAACCAACGGTGGCGACGTTGTACTCGGCCCGGGTTGGCGGCGCAGGCGGAAGGTTGGCGTTGGCAACGACATGACTCAGCCCCGCCGGGTTCAGGATGCCGACCTGGAGCGGGTACCACCAACCTTGCGGCACGTTGGGGTCGAGCTGGTTCTCGTAGATCAGCTCCCGCACTTCGCGCAGGACCAGGTTGTCGCCGAAGCACTCCTGGATGGCCGTGTCGAGAGCCGGATCGGCGAACGCCGTCCACCAGACTGCGTCCTGGGTGATGCGCTCGGCTGGCTGCGCGGGCACCCCCTCCTTCGACGGCTGCGGGCTTGGAAGCCCGCCCTCGGGTGCGCTGGACGGTGGGGTCGGCTCGGTGCGCAGTTCGCTGGCGGTCGAGTAGCTGCTCGGCGTCGGAGGCGGTTTGACGACGACGGGACGGATCAGCTCGCAACCGGAGCAGGTCATCGCGAGGAGGGCGAGCGTCAATCGAAGTCTCATGGGTGGCTGACGACCACGAGGGCTTTCGCGTGGTTGAGGACGCAGCGCTGCGCGACCCGCATGGTCTCGGGATCGAGGGAGGCGAAGCTCTCGTCGAGGATGACCAGCTCGACCCCCTGCAGCAGCGTGCGCGCGATGTAGAGCCGGCTCTTCTCGCCGTGAGAGAGTTGCCAGCCGGTCTCGCCGATCATCTCCTCGAGGCCGGCGGGCATCTTGGCGACCAGCTCGTCCAGCCCGAGTTCCTTGCACAGCGCGGCGGCCTTGGTCCGCAGTTCGGGCGAGGTCGGCCACTCGCGCCCGAGCAGGAGATTGTACGCGAAGCTGCCGGACAGGACGTGGTTCTCGTGGAATTGCGGCGCGGCGGTGATGCGCTTGCGCCAGCCCGAGGAGCCGAACGTCGCGCGGTCCAACGCGTGCAGCAGCATCACACCCCCCTGCGGCGTCCTCAGGCCCGTCAACAGCGACACCAGCGTCGACTTGCCACCGCCCGATGGGCCCTCCAGCAGGATGCGGTCGCCCTGCGCGATCTGGAACGAGCAGTTCTCGAGCACCGGCCGGGTGCGCGCGTCGTGCCGGAAGGTCACGCCCCGCGCCTCGATGAGGGTTCCGTCGGCGGCGTCGGTGGGCTTGCCTCCCTCCATTTCGAGAGGGACTTTCGATTCGAGCTCGGGGCGGCCCACCGCGAGCAACAAGTCGCGGATCTGCTCGAACGACACCGCCGCCTGGGAGACCTGCTGGAAGTAGACGGCGACCTCGTCGAAGGCTCGCAGCGCGAGCAAGATTCCGCCCACGGACACCGCCAGCGCGCTGGCATTGGCCGTACCGCTGCTGAACGCCGGCAGCAAGGTCAGCAGGGCGAGCACCAACCAGCCGTCGCGCAGGAGCGCGGTCAGCTGCATGGTCCGGCGATCCATGACCTTCGAAATTTCGGAGTAGGAGCTCAAGCGGACGTCTTCGCCATCATGCCAGCGCTCGAGTGGAAGCTGCGCCAGCCGCGTTCGATGGCCGAGCATGCGCTCAAGCAGGTCGTGGGTGATCTCGACGCGCGCGCTCGACCACGCCCGCTGGACGCCGTAGTGGCGGCGCGCGAGGACGAACGCGACCACGACCCACAGGACCAGCACCATCGTTTGGGGCCACCCTCCCGCACCGAGCACGAGGATGACACCCGCCAGGATCAAGTCGACGAGCGACAACACCGCGAGCAGGGCGCCGCCGACCGCAAGCTGCTCGACGACCTCGGCCTCGGCGACGCGGCCGAAATGGCGGCCGATGCCGTCGAGCCGCACCTCGTCGGGGGTCAGCTTGAGGGTTCCCGCAAGGAGCTGCTGCTTCAGCAGCGTTCCGAGCCGGATCGAGAACACGCCCTGCCACCACACCTCGAGCATGCGTAGCGGAATCGCGCACGCGATCACGGCGATCCACCCCAGGAACCAGCCGGTCTCGAGGTGGGCCTGGAGCGCGGCGCGACCGAGCAACCAGAACGAGCCAGCCAGCACCAGCGAGAGGAGCGTGTGGCTCACGAGGATGCCGGCGACGAGCGAAGGGATGTCGCCGAGCAGCGTCCGCCGGCTCGCGGTGCGCCTGGGGCGCATGATCCAGCCGGTGCGCAGCTGCGCCTGGCCGAGCCGCTGCAGCAGCATCTGTGAGCGGGCGTGCTCGCGCGCACGGGGCGACATCTCCACGCCGCCGAGCAGCTGGTCCACCTCGGCGACGGTGGCTTCCTGCTCTTCGCGCAGGAGCGCGATCGCGCTCTTCGTCGGGACTGAAACCGCCGTGGCGTCGCGCGCGAGCAGGCGCAGCTTCCCACGCCGCGTACCCAGCAGCACCAGGTAGGACGGGACGCCGTCTCGCCGGACCTGGAGGATGCAGGGCGCGGCGCGTGCAAGGACGTCGGGCAGCTCGTGGTAGAGCGGCGTGATCGGCTCGAGCTCCACGCCGAGTCGATCTCCGAGCGCGAACATCCAGACCCGGCTCGGCTCCACGGCCGCTGCGGGCGGAGCGATTTCGCCCGCGGCCCTGCCATAACCTTGCCTCTGCGCCAGCTGCTCCAGCGCGTCGGGCAGTCGCTCGACCGGCCACAACAGGTCGGAGTGCGAGCGCGTCATCCCACCAGCTCCAAACCGCCTGCGGCGGGCTCCGCGACCGGCGTCTCCACCGGCTTCGGTGCCGGCCTCTCCACCAGTTGGCCGTCCGAAAGCCACCAATGGCGCCAGCGCCCACCGCCCCAGAGCAGCGTGCGATTCTCCTGGTCGGCGCGAAGGAGCACGGCGTACCGAGACTCTTTGTTCGCGAGCAGCTCCTTCGGCGGCCCGTTCTCGAGGATCCGACCGTTCTCGATCACGAGCACGCGATCGAACTCCTGGGTGTGCTCGACGTCGTGGGTGACACAGAGGAGCGTGATGTCTGCCCAGAGCCGCCGGGACTCGGCGAGGAGCCGCGCGCGCCGGTCGCGATCGAGACCGCGAAAGGGCTCGTCGAGGATGGCCAGGCGCACGCCGGAGCGAAGCATCGCGCGCGCCAGGCGCACGCGCTGACCTTGGCCGCCCGAGACCAGCCCTCCGCCTTCGCCCAACGACGTCTGCAGCCCGTCTGGAAGCGCCTCGAGGATGTCGAGCATCTCGGCGCCCTTGAGCGCCCCCGACAGTGACCAGCCGTGCGCGCCGTCGTTGCCATACCGGAGGTTGTCGATGAGGCTCTGGTTCCAGAGACTGATCGCCGGATCCACCCAGGCCGTGGTGCGCCGCAGCCGCTCGACAGCGGCCTGATCGAGCACCTGCCCATCGACCTTGATCTCGCCGCGCGCCGGCCGGAGCCAGCCGAGCAAAAGGCCGACCAGCGTCGACTTGCCTGCTCCGGAGACACCGACCACGGCCACGTGCTCGCCGGGGGCGATGTTCAAGGAAACCTTGTCGAGGATGGTGTGACCGCCGCCTTTCACGCGGACCTTCTCCATCACGATCGAAACGCCGCTCGCGGCGTCCGCGGGCACGACAGGCTCCTGCACTGGCGCCTCGGGCCGGGCCGGAGGCTCCTTGATGTCGCCGATGACGTCGAGGAGCCGGCGAACCCGGTTCATCGCATTCGGGAACGCGCGGCTCAGCATCATCAGCCGCTGGCCGAGGATGGGGAACCGCAGCGCCCAATAGACGACCAACAACACCAGCGAAGCCCGATCCGTGCCCGCGAGGTACGAATAGACGAGCAGCATGACGAGGCCGTAGCTCCCCAGCATCAGCCCGCCTTCGAACCCGACCGACAGCGTCTGGAGCCAATAGCGCGCCTTGCTCCAGCTGACGAGCAAGGTCTCCTGCGCGCGGCGCAGCGACCGCTCGGCGCCGTGGATCCGGATCGGCGTGAGCCCGACGAGCGCGTTCAGGGTGAATCCGCTGAGCGCGCCTGCGTGCATCTGCACGCGCAGGTCAGGCTCGAAGAGCAGCTTCTGCGCGACCAGGGGCACGAGCAGCGTGACCGCCGCGAGCGCGAGCACGATGTGCCATGCGTGCGGTGCGGCCCAGATGAGCGCGGCGGTGATGCTCGCGACTTCGAGCGACAGGACCAGGGCCTGCGCGAGCAGGGGCGGCAGTGACCGCATCGCCTGGATGTTGTGCGTGCGAGACGCCATGTCGGAGGCGAGCCGGCTCTGGAAATAGCGGTCCTCCATCTCGGGGAGCTTCTCGAAATACGCCTTCCGCAGCCGCACCTCGAGCCGGCGGCCGATGCCGAGCAATCCCAATGAAATGGGGATTTGGATGAGCATGAAGCAGAGCGCGACGCCCGCGAGAACGGCCATGCCCGTCGCACGCTGCGCGAACGTGCCGAGGTCGCGCCCCAGGTCGAGCACGCCACGGAGCATCAGCGCTTGCAGGATCCGCCCGAAGGTGGCGAACACCAGTCCCACCGCAATCAGGCCCGGAACGACCCACGAATCTTCGCCTCGCAGGCGGAGCAGCGTTCGCGCCGGGCTCACCTGCTTGGCGACGAGTTCGGTCGCCAGGTCGCTCGCGAGCACGGCTCTCGGCGCGTCTTCGCCTTCGCGCGGAGCCTCGCGCCAACCGCGAACCCGCATCAGCACCGCGCCGGTCATCGACACCTCGCCCTCCACCTCGGGGTTGGGGCGAACGGACCAATAGGCAGCGGGAATGGGCACATCGCCGGAATCGTCCTTCGCCATCATGGATTGCAGCAGACCCGCCGCCGTCCGGCCTCGCCGGACGGCGCCCGCGCGGATCATCGCTTCGGACGCCCGGCACGCGGCGTCGAGCCTGGCGATCGACAGATACCCGGGGTCCTCGAGCGCCCGGGCAACCAGCGCCCGCGCCTGCGTCGCACCCAGGTTCAGCAGGCGGCGCTCGAACGTCGCGACCGCCTCCTCGGACCCGGCCCATTCGCGCCAGCCCTCCGCCGGAACGGACGTGGTGTGCTGGTACAGGTGGCTCAGCACCGTCGAAATCCGGGTCCAGTGACGGCCCGCCGCCGGGTCCATGACCTGGATGAACGGGCCGACGCGATTCCACAGCACCACGAAGTGCGGCCGTCCACCCGCGCTGAGCGTGACGATGATGGCGGGAAGCGCCTTGGCTTCGGGGACCACCACGTGATCGAGCGGAAGCATCACCTGCTCGGCGTCGAGCCCGAGCTGGTTCGCGACTTCATCCAAGGTGACGATCGAGGTGCCATCGACGTCCGTCTGACACACTTCGCGAAGGACGCGATAGTTGAGCTCGGCGCCCATCCCCGCGAACAGGCTCTTGAGTGAAGCGGGGCCGCAATCCGTCGCCGAGATCTGGATCACCTCGGGAATGATTGAGCGCCGGCGCCTGGGAGGAGTCATGGTCAGCGGGCCTCGGCTTCGGGCCGGAACACGGTCACGGGCCGTTCTTCAGGCTGCGGATTCCATTCACCGACCGCCCGCATCAACAGCGCGACAGGCGATGCCCGCGCGACCTCGACCTCCACCGACAGGGTCATGCCGTGGCGCAGCTGGATGCGCGGATCGTCCGGCGGTGCGAACTTGAGCTCGACGCGCACCGTACCGGGGATGGCCTCGGGCGTGGCGGTCTGGCCGGGCTCGGTCCCGACGGCCGTCACCCGGGCGGGGACCGTCCCGTAGATGGTCATCGGGTAGCCGTCGAGCTTGAGGCGCGCCGTTTGACCGGGATGTATCAATCCGACGACCTCCTTCGGGAAACGGGCGCGCACCCGCACCTCGGCATTGCTCGCGACGATGGTGCCGACCCGCTGCCCGTCGGCGATGAACGCTCCCGAGCCGAGTTCCGCCACGTCGACCAGGTGGCCCGTGGCCGGCGCCCGATACAACTTCCGCTCGATCTGGTACTCGAGGCGGTCGATGGTCCCCTGGAGCTCCCGGATTCGCCCCTCGGCGCCCAGCGCCTCGCGCTCGAGTTCCAGCAGCTGCGCGGCGAGGGCTTGACGGCGCACGTTCTGCTCGCGCCGCAGCCGGATGAGCGCCAAACCCTGCGCCGTCTGCGCGAAGCGGAGCGCGTCGACATCGGTCGTGCGCTCCAGCTTCTCCATCTCCGAGACCGCGCCCGCCGGGCTCTTGAAGGCCAGCTCCGCGCGTTCCACCGCGAGCCGGTGCCTGGGCGCGAGCTCCTGTTCCCTCCCCAGCGCCTCCTTGACTGCGACCTCGTCCACCCGTGCCGTCAAAGCCGCCTCTTCGTGCTTGTTGGTGATCTGCTGGCGGATGATGGCGAGTTCCTTCTCGGTCGCGGCGAGCGTCGCCTTGCTCCGCTCGAGCTCGAGGCGCTCGGCCCGTGCGTCGAACTCGATGAGAAGGTCGCCTTCCTTGACCTCTTGGTCGAGTTTGAGCAGCGAGAGCACGACCCTGCCCGCGCTGGGCGGCTCGATGCGATGGACGGCGTTGTGTGGCTCGATCCGGGCCTGTGAGCTGGCCTTGACGAGCGGGACCTTGGCGAACAGCGACCATGCGATGAGCCCGCCGGCACACAACACCATCAGAGCGACGAACACGAGGCGCGTGTCCGACTCGTAGTTCAGGGAACGAAGGGTCCGCTCGAAGGGATATGCCATGGTCCGCCAACCAAAGTCGCCTTAATGGTCTTGCCCTGTCAACACCTCGGCCACTGCTTTGTGATTCACGCTCCCATTGAATGAATACAAGCACCTCGATGCGACGCGGGACTTCGTCCGCATCGCCGCAATGCGCCACACATTGTTTTTTGGTTCGATTTGACATCCAACTTCGATTTCACTTAGCGTTTAACTCGAAAGGAGGCACGACATGAAGATCAAGATCCACGTTCGCGGCGGCCCGAAGGCGCGTTAGTAGTCAGGTGTTTTGATGCCAGCTGTTAAGGCTGGTCGTTCCTCGTTTTCGATCACCAGAGGGGGGGGTGATGAGGATTCTCCATCAGCCCCTCCTCTTATTTCTGGTTCTGGCAACGTCTTGATCTTGCAGGTGCTCGTTCCTGCCAGGTTGCTCCAGAACCTCTCATGCGCTTGAACCGAATATGCGCTGCATGCGGGCGCCCCCCTCCCCTCCTGCGAAGGTAGGCAGGATGGCGCGGCAGCGACAGGTCTCTGAGGCCGTTGCTAGAGGGGCCGAGATTCTATGCCGCTCGGCGCTCGTACCGGCGGTGGAGCCCGAAGACTTCCCGCAGCTCTATCACCCTGGCTCCACGCTCCGGGCCCTGCACCTCACGCCTCTCGGGCGTATCCTTGCCGGGCGACAGGTGCGTCCGGCTCGCGTTGTAGTAGCGCTGGTACTCGCGAAGCAGGCGCCGAGCGTGGGCTTCGTTCAGGACGAGACGACATGGTCCAGCGACTTCAATCGATTGGGTGACGGACATCACGTACGTGCCCACGCGCGAGGGCTGATTGTACCTGGCTGCCGTGCTGGACCTCTTCAGTCGGCGCGTCATCGGCTGGGCCATGCCCCCCTGCATCGACCGACACCTGATGTTCTCGGCCCTCGACATGGCGCTGAAGGGTCACGGTCCCCCTGTTGTCCCTACCCGAACTTCGGCCTCTGCGTCATGGGTGCGTCGAGGCACGTTTGGAAGCGCGTCAATGCGAGTGAGCGAGGCGCGCGGCTACCGAACTCCTGTAACGGTAGGTTGTCGCATCTGCTGACGTGCCGAGCAGCTACTTCAACTTGACCTCGACACCACCCCCGAGACGCAATGCGAGGTTCGCGAGGATTCCACTGACGATGCCAACAGCAAACCCGGCGATGCCGTACAAGATGCAGGCGCCCGCCACCAGCAGGAGCATACCTCCCATGTCAAACTCACCGAGGTGCATGCTCTTGCCGAGAATGGAATTGGCGCCACGCGGTCCGAGCAGAAGCATCACCGTGCTCGTCAGCGCCCCCAGCACGACGCCGACCAATGCATAGAAGGTACCCAAGCACTTGCCGAGCGAGATGACGCCGACGCCGCGAACTATCGTCATTCCCAATCCTCTCCTCCGCCACAAACGGGCGGGCCTTTCACCGATTCATCCCTCTAAGCAGCGGACTGAGCGGGCGAAAATCGGAGGCTGCGCCTACTACCCATCATTCAGTCACTGCGTCATTAGGCCATCAAGGCCACCACCGGCAGTGCGTCAAGGCGAGTGAGCGAGGCGCGCACGGCAGAGGCAACATCTTTCCTGACGCAGGGGGCTACACCAGGGGCCTTGCTATTCTTGGAGAACCTCACGACTTCTGGTCTCGACTCACCCTCTTCGCACCGGGGGCTGCTCGGCGACGATGGGCTTCGGTGGACATGTCCACGAGTGGCCCCGTTTCGCGTGTGAGCGCGAGCAGCAGCTCTCGTTCTTCGTCGAGTTCGCGCTGACCGAGTTGTCGCTGGAAGAGCGAGGCCATCGTCGCGCCGTCGCAAGCTCGAGAGATAAGCACGACACGTTGAGCGTCGAGGCCATCGTGCGCAAGGCGCTGACTCCAGCGCTCGCCCGCTTCGCGGATTCGACACACCACCTCCGGGACTGTGCCGAGAATGCCCACGAGGGTGGCGCGCTCGTGCGCGAGCGTGCCGTCGGAGAGGTCCTCGAAAGTCGAGCGGATCCACGCGCGCGCAAAACTGCCGGGAGCCGTGTCCGCCGGGTCCAGCGCCCGGTCAACCGCAGCGTCGACTTCCTCCACCAGGTGCTCGACGAGGCCGAGCAGGAGCGCCTCACGGGTGGAGAAGTGGTGCAGCAGTCCGCCCTTGGAGACACCTGCCTCGCGCGCAACGAGGTCCAAGCTCACACCGGCGCCGCGCTCGGAGATGACACGCGCTGCGGTGCTCAGGAGCATGCGCCGGGTACGGGCCGCATCGCGTTGTGGTCCAGGCATGCGACTTTCTACCCTCTGAGAGCAACCTACCGCCCAGCCGGTTGATAGCCCGCCGTAAGAGACGTTGCTAACGAACCGTCTAGACGGTACGTTATATCATGAAGATTCGCGGTGCCCATGAAGTACCGCCCAAGGAGTGGGATGGGCCACGCCCCTTCCTGCCTGACACGGAGCGGCGAACGCCCTCCGAACCGAGGAGCGCGACAATGGGTTGGTTCTATCTCGTCCTTGCGGGACTGCTTGAGATTGGCTGGCCGTTCGGCCTGAAGGTGGCGCAGCATCCCGAAACCCGTTGGAGCGGCGTTGCCATCGCCGTCGCGTTCATGGGCTTCAGCGGTTTCATGCTCTGGCTCGCGCAGCGCCACATTCCCATCGGGACGGCGTACGCCGTTTGGACTGGCATCGGTGCCGCCGGAACGTTCCTGATCGGGGTGCTGTACTTTGGGGACCCTACGTCCTTCGCCCGGTATCTCGGCATCGCACTGATCGTCGCAGGGGTCGCGACGCTCAAGCTGGCGCACTGAGATCGGCCCCCGATTGAAGGGCCCCCCGCCCTCTCCTCCGCTGGGCCACCTGAGGACCTCTCGGGCACGACGCAGGTCCGACTCGTGCTCCAGTGGAGTGAGCGCCCCGGCGCGGGCCTCACCTGTTGGAGCAACCTCCAGGGGTGCTCGCGACGCGACCACGCCCCGCGGGGGGCTGACGCGGGGCCTGGGGGAGGCAGTCAGCGCCAGGAGGGCTGCGTTCTGGCATCGCCAGGCGAAGCTCCCGTTCCGCGACTCCGCGCTGGCGAAGGGATTCACGGCGGCGATGGAGTTCGTCGTCCCGGTGCCCCATCTGGCACCGCCACACGCACGACAGTGCCGTGGCCGGGCTCGTCGCGAAATGGGTTGATGAGGCGCTCGCGCGCAATCCGGACCTGGAGGCGCGGCTGCTGCCGCTGGCGGCCGTGCGCGCATCCAGGGCAACGCCGTCATCATGACGTCCACGACTTCGGCGCCGACCGAGCCGTCGTTCATGCGGGGAGAATGCGTCTGGAGGCCCGCACCTCGCGGCCCTGGAGCCGCGTTTTCGACGCCGTGGGGCCCTGAGAAAGGGCCCCCAATGGGGACAGCCACGGCATGCCGTCTGCAATCTCGCAAGGCATGAAGCTGAACCGAATGAATGCCCCACGCCGCGCGCCCCTTTCGCCGGGCCCACGAACGCTCCCGATGTCCAGACGTCGCGTTGTACTCGCCCTGGCGCTCTGTCTGGGACTCGGGAGCACCGCGGCCCTGGCGGCCTCTGACGAGCCCCCCGTCGCGAAGGGCACGGTCCTCGTCGAGGGCCCCATCGACACCGTGAACGGGTCGAGTACGGCGAAGCGAATCAACTGCCAAGGCCCCTTCTGTGTGTGGCTCGTGGTCGACGAGCTCGGGCCGTGTTTCTACGGGAGCTGCACGAACAAGTTCATGGTGCTGTCGGACCTCAAGGGGAAGTTCGTGGGGGCGTCGCGTTCGCTCGATTCCTGGTCAGCGAGCACCCCGCGACTCATCGACGCGGAGCATGTCGAGATCGTCACCCGGAGCAACCACGAGCCCTTCACTGTCGTCGACAATGGCCTGGATTCGACCCACGTGTCTCGGACTCTCCTGAAGGTGTCTCGGGATGGCACGCGTTTCAGCGAGGTTCCCAGCCAGACGCCGCAGTGGACGAAGACTGGTGTTCAGCACGTGGCCCCGTCCTCCGCCCCGAAGCCCCCCGAGCCACAAGTCGTGAGTGACGAGCTCCTCGCTCGGGCCCTTGCCCTGTGTCCCACGGGCGTGGACTTCAAGCCGGTGGACTACGCCTGTGGGGACGGAACGTGCATTCTCCTGCTCACGGGGTCCGAGTCTGAGCCCGACGCCGGGCACGAGGAGTCCACCGCGAAACCGGCGTCCGAAATCGAGGGTCCGCTCTGTGGCGTCATGGTGAAGGGAGAGGACGTCCAGTTGGCCTCTCTCGCCGGAGACGCGACCTCGGTCCGGTTGACGCCCAGGAGTTATGTGTTCTCTGGGCCCGTGGGCATGCGCGGCTCGACGGAAGAAATGGAATGGCTCTCCCGGACTCGGCCGGGATACATGTCCTTCACCGACACCGTGGGCGCGGTCGTCAATGGGAGCAATCCCTATCCCGTGAGGTTCGCGGAGTCCGCCGACGCCGCGCTCGCCCTGGCTCCCACGGTCCAGGCTTTCACCCTCGCTCACGTCACCTGGGGACTTGCTGACTGGAAGGGCTCAACCGACCTGGCGTTCGCGTGGCGCCTGGCCCGGGCAGGAGAGGCGTTCGCCCTCTTCGCCGAGGTGCACGATGACAAGGTGGTTCCCCTCGGGAAAGGCACAGGCCTGCATTCGGACCACCTGGAGCTCACCGTACCGCGGTATTCCGGCGCGACCTTCAAGGTGAGCGTCCTGCTCGCGGCGGGAGGAAAAATCGAGGCGCGTGACTGGACGGGAGAGGCGAACACGGTGATTCCTTCCATCCAGGGCACCTGGCGCAAGCGCCCGCGTGGCTACGAGGTGACGCTCGCCATTCCTGTGGCGGACCTCGGCATCGAGGAATCATTCGTGCCCTCCAACTTCTCGCTCGCGGTCTCGGACTCGGATGCACGAGGCAAGCAGGAGACGTTGATGGGGCACGACGGGACGCTGCGCTTCTGGACCGAGTACCCGCCGAGCATCACCGAGTACCGCAGCGCCCCCTGGAACTGACGCGAGCTTCCTTCTTCGACGGTGGGCTGGGACGCGTCCCGACAGTGGGCTTCGCGCTCCCTGGCGTCGCGCGAAGCCCTGGCGCCAGGCGAGGATGACGCCAGGTGTGCCTACCCCAAATCATGGCCGATACCGCTCCGCCTCCTTGAAGAACTGCGTGAGCGAGGAGTCCAGCAGCGACTGGCGGGACTGCATGTACCGGCGGGCACGGAGGAAGGGCAGCCAGACGCGCTTGCCAACACGCACCTGGGATTCTTCCATCTTCTCCCGCAGCACCGCCAGAAGTAGTAGCCCAGGTCCGTGAGGGACTCGGCCGTCTCGTCCATGATGGATGGCACCTGGGTGTGCAGTGCTGCCACGAGTCCTTCGATCTACCCCCGCCTGCATTGGGCTCTCAGCACTCTTGGGCCCATTCGAAGTACCGTGCATGAAATGACGCGTTCGCTGATGCGCGCGTGGCACGGCCCCAATTTCCGGTAGCCACAACTCTCACGAGAAGCTTGTTCCTGTCGCGACGGGGCACGGCTAAGACTTACTCGGAACACGCACACGTCTGGATTGGCGTGGAAGCGGAAGCATCTGGCGCCCGCGAGGAAGCCCCACGCCGGGTGGAAGTGTAGACACGCTGCGACTCTCCTGGACCGCTGGCCCGTGTCTTCTCACGGCGCCAGGGATACTCCGTTCCACTCGAGGTTCTCCATGCGTTCATTGCGCCGTCTCACTGCCCTGCTGCTCTTGCCGCTCGCCTTTGGCTGTGGTCAGGAAGGTCTCCCCGAAAACGAAGCCGAGTCGCTCTCCGCGCGAGCTGACCCGTTCACCACCAGCCGGGGGACGATCCAGAATGCGTGCGGCAACGCGGACACCACTCCGCAGATCTTCAGCAATACGCTGATGAGCCCCGCGGCCCTCAATGTCGGCGGCGGCGCACCCGCGAATTGGAATCCCGAGAGTGGCCGCATGAGCCGCGGTGGCATCGAATACGTCTCCGCCAATGGCCTCCGCTTCGAGCTCGTTACCGACAAGTGCACGTACATCAGAGAGGTCAAAGTCGGCTCGCGCGTCGTGACGCCGACGTATACCGATGGCTATTGGTATTCCGCCCAGGACGCCTCGTACCAACCCGCGGACCCCAGCCGTTATGGCTACAACTTGTGGATATTCTTCCCCTATCTGGGAGATGGCTCCACGAACCAGGTCACCATCACCGTGGGGCGCACCTTCGGCAGCGGCACCGCGACGTACAGCTTCCCGATGGTGCAAGTCGATAGCGTCGAGGCGAGCTTCGTCCCCGCCCCCATCGGTTTCTCTCGTGCCGATCTATGGAACATGTTCGGTAAGGCGCTCTACACGAAGTTCAATGGCGCTACGAATTCGGCCGTCATCAGGTCGTCGGACGGCTCCATGCGCCGCATTTACGGCTACGACCCGAATAGCCTCCAGCTCTCCGTCACCTCGAATGGCGTGGGCTTCTCGTTCAAATTCAAGACGGATCTCAACAATTGGTGCGACCCGACGATTCGCGCCTATGGCACCTTCAAGCTGAATGCGAACTCCTCCGGCATTTCGGTGCAATGGGTGAATGCGCCCCAGGCGAGCCTCGAATGGCCGCTCCGGTGTGTGGCGGTTCAGGTCGTTCCCATCCTCGGCCTCGTTCCTACCCTCATCTACGACATCATCGAGAGCGAGGCGGCGAACAGCATTACTTCCACCATCGAAAGTTCCATCATCGATTCGCTGCCGGAGACGACAAACGTGCAGCTGTTCCTTGATGGCTCGACGACGCGCAGCAACGAGCTGCTCGTCAATCTCAAGCTGCCGGCGCCCTCCATCAAGATCAACGTCCCGTACGACGCGTTCGACATGAACCGGAGCGCGACGCTCTTCCCCTCGGGCGAAAACCTGACGCTGCTCGCGAGCGGCTTGGGCGTGAATGACTACGTCGCCGGTGTGTCGCCCCAGACGACGCTCTACTCGGGCCCCAATGGCGTTCCGCGCTACGGCTCCACCACGTGGCCGAATGCACAGACGTTGAGCCGTGCGACCAACCCCGTTTGGAATGGCCTCCCCATCGCCCGCTTGCTGGCGCGCATGTCGCCGACGGTCCTCTCCACGTCGACGTACCAGTACACGCCGGGCTGCACGTTCAAGGCGAACAACATGTTCGGCCGAGCGTCCGTGCGCTTCGGTGTGAATGACACGGTCACGGATGCGCAGCGCCTTCGCGGAATCTTCGGCGCCGCCCCAGGCTACTCGCTGCGGGTCGTCTTCCTGAATGACCTCAGCACCTCGATCGCGGATAACGCTTCCCGCTGCGGTGTCACGACGTACGGCCCCATCAATGGCTCGGATTTGCCCGTCCTGGCGAATCCGTAGTTTCCCTGTTGGATGGGAGTGCCTGCGCGCGTGACGGCAGGTATTTCCGTGCACCTTTGTTGATGGTCGTGTGAGGCGCATGAGAGGGATGGGTGCCCTGTTGAGGCTGAGGGCACCCTTCATCTAGGGGCTGTCCCTGATTTCGTGTTCGCAAATCGACCTGGCGGGCCGGTTATCCGGCCCATCGGGGCTGGGTCTCCATCGGAGCTGCTGGCTGGCGCCAGGTATGATCAACGGGGGCTGTGCGCCGATATGAACTGAGCGATGCCGAGTGGAGCCGCATCGAGCCCCTGCAGTGCTCCAGGAGCGGCCCCCGCTCGAAGCGAGGGGACCGTGACTTCATCAACGGCGACCAGCGACCTCGCCGTCCTGTACGTCACATCCATGCTTCTTTCGCTGCCGTCATCAGGGACAGCCCCTAGTCCTTCTCCTCCTGCAGCTCGTTGAGGAACGCGACGATGGCGTCCACCTGCGCATCGCCGAGCATCTCATCGGTGAAGGCAGGCATGGCGCCCACCCCATGGCGTATCTGCGTACGCATGGCCACCGACGGCAGGGGCTTGTTGTTGATGGCCAGCCCCAGCCCGGCCGCGCCGCCGGGGTGACACTGGTTGCAGTGGCGCATGAAGAGGACTCGGCCCTCCTGCTCCTGCTCGGTGAACTGCCGGGGCGCGCCGAAGGGCGGGGCCCGGCGCGCGGGGCCACAGGCCAGGGTGGTGAAGGCGAGCACGGCGAGCATGGTTGTCCTCATGGCTTCGCCTCCGGGGTTGCGCGAGTCACGCGCCACAGCACGCCCGTCTGCTGGAAGGGACGGATATCTCCCTTGCCCTTCACCAGCATGACGCCGAAGTCGACGATGTAGAGCGCCCTGCCGCTGGGATCGAAGCGCGCGTCGATGGGGCGCTCCAGGCCCGCCTTCCGCAGCCGCGAGGCCGGCCCTCCGCTGCCCTTGTCCTTGTTGGCGACGAAGTCCTCGATGACGCCATTGGACACGTCCACCCGAACGACCTTGAAGCCCACGGGCGCTATCGTTTCGCCCGTGTCCGGGGCCTGGTCTCCGAACTGCGCGACAAAGGCCTCGCCCACGTGGCCGAAGTCCGGGTTGCGGGAGAAGTCGAAGCGGTTGGATGACGAGTGCACGCCGAAGGCGGCCACCGGCTGGGGCGGCGTCCCTGGGGGCTCTTGCAACACGCGCTTGGGCACCTCGCCACCCGGCACCTTGAACCACTCCTGATCCACGGGCTTGCCACCGGCGAAGTCCGGAAAGCCATACCAGCCGCCCGGCTCCACCTCCCACATCCAGTCCGCAACTCCGAAGAGCGGTCGGCTGCCGCGCACGTCGTAGCCGTTCTCGGTGACGTACAGCCGGCCGTTGGGCGCGAACGCCAGGCCGAACGGGTTGCGGAACCCCCAGGCCACCAGCTCCGGTGTGGTGGACCCGGAAGCGAGCCGGAACACCGCGCCACTGCACGGCATACCGCCCTTGATGACCTCCCCCGGCTTCGTCTCCGTGCCAAATGGGACGAAGGCACCCGTGAGCACCTGGCTCGACTGCGAGGCGAGCGGGTTGGCGCTGGGGTAGTTGACGCCGGCCAGCGTGACGTCGCGGCAGGGCACGTCGTGGAAGGCCGGGTTGCGTTTCAGCCACCCCATGCTCGCGTTGTCCGGGCCCACGACGCCGGAGTTCGTCGCCGTGCCCACCCCGAAGTAGAGCGCGCCGTCTGGTCCCACGGCGGGGCCGTTGGTGTGGTGGTCCCCCAGGCCGGGCAGGCTGGAGACGAGCGGCGTCATCAGGCCATCCGGGGTGACGCGGACGATGCGGCCACCGCCCTGTTCACCGCCCTGGGCGACATAGAACGCGCCCTGGTGCCAGGTGACGCCGGTCCACGGCTGATGCTCGCCCTTCGCCACCTCGGTGAGGCGGCCGTCCTTCTCCACCCGAAGCAGCCTGCCCGAGGCGAAGTCCTCGCCGTAGCTGTAGCCGGACTCGGTGACGTAGGGCGTGCCCTCTCCGTCGAAGGCGACGCCGGTGGGGTACGTCAGACCGGTGGCCACGACCTCGATGCGGTAGCCCTCCGGCACGGCCACGTCGAGCGGGTCCACGCGGCGGGGCGGCTTGAAGTCCGCCTTGCCGCCACCCCCGCCTCCGAAGAGGTGGAAGCAGCCGGAGAGCAGCAGCGGTGCGCACGCCACCAGCAGGGGACGCGCAAGGAGCGGGATTCGCATACGCGGCGAGGTGCCTCGGGTGGAGAACGGCGAGGCGCTCGACGCTACGAGCCACCTGCCCCGGCGACAACGCGGGGGCGTGGCAACGGTTGCTTTCGCGACGGCCTCGCGGAGCGGAGTGTCCGCGGTCCGCCATTCTCCCGGCGCGACAAGCCACTGCGGGCCAGCGCGGGGCCTGGAGCGACGTCTTCGCGAAGAGGCGCATCGCCACCAAGGCGGACCAGAAGCGGATTGAACTGCTCGCCACCACCATCGCCGTCTCCAAGGACGACGCCCTGAAGATGATTGACGGCGACCTCCTCGGCTTCGAGGAGGCGCTGGCCGAAGGCCGCGTGCGCGTCGACAACCCCATCGACTTTGGAGGTGGCTTTGGCCGCCCTGCGGGCATTCCATGCGGGGGCATCCACGGCGGAGGAGGCCTCCAAGGACGCCTCCCCCAACTATCGCATGGGAGCCAGCCGAAGATCTGCCTCCCGTCTCCGCTTCAACTCTTGCCTAGCGCCTTGACGAGCTGCTGAGCCGACTTGGGGTCGTCGCAGGAGTTGCCCAGCGGGAACCACCCGCACCCAGCCGGCGGCTGGCCCTGCGGGAACCATTCCTTGTCGCCATTGAACGCGCTGACGTAGGCATTGAGGTGCTGGTAGCCGAGCTGCGCCAGGAACGACGAATCGGCGGTCCACGCCACACCGGTGTTCTTGCTGTCGGTGTAGAGCGCCAGCGGGCCGTCGAACGCGGCGGTCTGCTCGAACTGCACGTAGTGTTGGTTCGCGGCGCTCGCCTGCCGAGCGCCAATCATCTTCCCGACAGGGTCATCGGCCAGGACGTTGAGGCCGTAGATGTTCGTCGGTTTCGTCAGCGCATTCATCGTGCCCGCGTTCCAGGCGTGTGGCACCACGTCCTTGGCATTCCAGATGAAGGTGGCATTGGCTTTGCCAGCCCCGAAAACGCTCTTGAAGTGGTCGAGGAACGCCTGGTTGCCGATCGACGGCCCCGCTGTCGCCAGCAGGTTCACGTGCTGCCAGTTGCTCAGGTTCGTGTCCTGCGTATTCAGCGCCGAATCTGGGTCCATGAGCGCGAGCATCAGCATCGGGGCGAGGGCTCCGCCGAGACTGTGCCCGGTGAACCAGAGCGTGACGGCCTGCTTATTCGGGATGTTCCCCAGGAACGTCCGGATGTCATTGAGAGGCCACTGCATGTTGATGCTGAAGAGGAGTCTCATGAGGCCCTCCCAATCACCCTTCGTCACCTGCATTGGCGAGGAATTGCCGCCCCCCTGCTTGAGCTTCCAGTCCGTCGGATTGATGTCGAGGTCCTCGATCACAAGATCGAAGAGCGACTCCGAGTTCGTCCCAGCCGTGGCCACCACGTAGACCGGGAGAGGATTGTTGCTAGCGTCCAGCTGCTGCGCGACGAACATCCCGTTACTCACCTGAGGGGGGAGCAGGTCATCCCACGTATAGCACGGGCCCCAGACCACCTTCCATTTCGAGTAGGGAGCATTCAGGCTGTTGATTTGACTCTGCAGGTCCTTCGTGGTCCAGGGACCAACCTTGTTGCCCACAGTGGCCTGGCTCGCCAACCACGAGAGGGCAAAGACCTGCTTCTGCATAGACGAGGGATTGAACATGCGGACTCCGGATGAGAAACGGGTTGAGGGCCAAAGCCAACCCTGTGGAGGAACTCCAAGAGATGGCGCCCACGAGACAGCCATGCATGCACTGTGCCTCTACCGTGGATGAGTGTTCTCTGGGAGGGCGCTACTCTGCGCAGCCCTGTCAGAACTCAAGCCTGCGCCGTCGCCCGACGTGTCAGTCCTCTTGTCTGACATGCCAATTCGCACCACTGACACGTCAGTCCTGAGCAGAAGGGAGGGTGGCCGTGGATGAGAACGAGCACCCACGCGAACGACGGATTCAACTGTCCGTCCGGGTCGCCGCGGTGTCTGCGATGGCTGCCTGGGTTGGTCAAGGGCTCCTGTCCGTCCTAACAGGTTGTTGAAACATCCCCTACCCCCTTTGGGCCGGGCTCTCCTCCTCCAGTCACGGCTCCGCCCCCGCTTGAGGGAACTAACGTCCTGCCGTCAGCGCTCCATGGCCGCCAGAAGACAGTCACTCCCGCCGCGCCCACAAGGGCACGCCTCTTCCGCCCCTCGCAGCCCTCCGTGCCCCCCTGCCCTGCACTCGCCGCACAGCGGGCCTCCTCTCCAGGGTTTCGCGCTGGGCCCATGTTGCCCGTCAGTACAGCCACGACCCGATGGGTAGCCCTCGCACTGGGACCAGCGGCAAGGCCTCGGCGGGCAGCCCAAGATGCCCAAGCACGTCCTTCACCCCAGTGCCCTTCGACACCACAATCACGCGCCGGAGCCCCCGCAGCCCGGACAGCGGAAGACGTCAAAGTCGAGGGCCCTTTCGAGAAGGCCTGCTCAGTCCAACCGCGGCACGCGCTGCTTCCTTGGCGCCGCGCCACGACGGAGCGCAGCGGGAGGGCACTCCCCTTCAGCGAGGGCGCTGCGCCTCGAGAAGCCGCTCACGGAAGGACGCGATGTGCTTCCTGGGGCCGCCCAGCTGCTCGGCCCGCTCCAGGAACGAGAGGGCGCGTGTGGGGTTGGGCGGCTCTCCCACCGCCTCGGCAATGTCGCCGTAGAAATACGGATGCCACGTCGTCGCCCCCAGCGCGATGGCCCTCTGTGCAGCGCGGTGGGTCGTGGGGATATCGTCCAGGTGGAAGGCGACGTAGGTGAGGTTCGACCAGATGTCCACGCGATCGCCGCCATAGCGCTTCAGCTCGCCATAGAGGCGCTGCATTTCGGCACGGCGGGGCGCGTCCAGCGTGCGCTCCTGGCGGACGAGGGCCTGCAGCAGCGCGAGTTGGTTGGTCGTGGTGACCTCCAGGGCGAGGGCCTTGCGGTAGTGTTCCTCCGCCTTGCGGAAGTCCCCCTTCTCGAAGAAGACCAGACCCATGCGCCGCTGGACGATGGGGACGGCCGGAGCGCAGCGGGAGAGGGCCGCCACTCCCAGGTGTGTGCCGGGCCCGGGCTGCCCGTCAGTGCACCCACCCCTCTTCAGGCGGGCCTCGCGCCGGGGGCATGTTCTCGCCAACCCTTACAAGGACAAGGTGAAGGTCACTTTCTTCCACGGAGCCAGGCTCCCAGACACCAAGGGGCTCTTCAACGCGGGGCTCGGAGGGGGCAAGTGGTGGGCGTTCGACCTTCGAGAGGGCTGGCATGGGGCCGTCTCGAATGAGGGTGTTCTGTCAGGGCGCGCCTCGAGGTTCATCGGGCTCCCTGGGGAACTGCTTGGCGCCATGCGGAAGAATGACGCCAGGAAGCATGCGGGAGGTCCAGATGTGGATGGCCTGGCCAAGATCGAGCGGTTCGTCGAGCGAGCCGCCCTTGATGTTGAGCGTACCGATGGCACCGCGGCGCTGATGCCAGAGCCTGGAGCCGCACTCGGGACAGAAGGCGCAGTCCAGCGTGTTCCCCGTATCTGTAACCCGGGACCAGAACCTGGGCGTTCCCCGCGTGAGATGCAATGCCGTTCGCGGCACCACGCAGGAGATGCCAAAGGCCGACGCGGACTGTTTGCGGCACTCGGCGCAATGGCAGACGTAGCACCGCAGCGGGCCATGCGACAGCTCGTAACGGATTGCACCGCACTGGCAGCCGCCGCGAAGGGGGTTCATTTCTGTCGACATGGTTTGCACGCCCGCGCACTCGACGACGTCTGCTGCCGCGTCCAGGCGGTGGCGACGTCGTAGGACCTCTCCACGTTATCCATGGCGCCGCCTCACCTCCACGACCGAACCCGCCACCAGTTCCTTGAGCACCCGCCTATCGAGGTCGGCGAGCCGCTTGAAGTACAGACAGGACTTGCCGATCTTGTGCGGCCCGAGTCGGGCCAGCAGGGACTGCTGCCGGTCCTGCTCTGCCGTCACGTAGATCACCAGCTCTCGGCCACGGATCGCGAAACCCACCAGGGGCGCCTCGCCGGAACGTCCGCTTTCGTAGGTGTACCGGTAAGCGCCGAAGCCCACGATGCTGGGGCCCCACATCCTTGGTGGCTCCTGCGTGACCTCCTCAAGCAGTGCGATCAACGCCCGGCAGTCGGCCCGTTGCTGCTCGCTGCCCCGTTCGGCGAGGTATTCGTCCACACTGGCGCCAGTGAACTTCGTCTTGTTCTCGGGCATCAGAGCAGTCCGTGTTCGTGAGCCGTGGCTTCGCTCAACATAGGTCGACGTACTCGGTAGCGGGAAGTCCGGATCCGCGAACGCGCCAATGGGAATCGCGACCTGGGGTGGCCCTCGTGCCGGGGCCCACCTCGCACACGCCGTGGGGGCAAGCCCAGGTACTCCAGAATCGCCCACACCCCGGGGGCCCCCTACACGTACGCCAAGACCTTGAGCCTGCCTCCACACCTCACGCTGGCGAACACGTCGAAGTCGAACGTCCTGCTGAGCAACTCAGCGAAAGTCCACTCGCGGGGCCCTCTCCTTCATCTGAAGTTGCCCCGGTTTCGTGGCTCTCCCGCACTTCGTGTGGTTCCCCTCGAAGGCGAAAGGGAGACACGGCGAGCTGCCGACCAGACTCATCCAGCAGGGAAGTCTGGTCGTGGGTCTGTCGTCATCCACGCCCCACTGACGCGCCCCTCGGTGAGCGAGCGGCAGAACGGCCATTCGCGCAGCTTCCTCCTCCGGACACCCTCCACACAAAGTGCGGGAGAGCCGCGGAACCGGGGCAACTTCAGCGGGCTGGAGAGCGTCTCTCCCTGCAGCTCCCGGCCGCCCAGACAGCGCGATGCCGAAGGCTGGTTTCGGAGCTACGGTCACTGAGTTCCATGCAACCGAGCCACGCGAGAATGGCGCCCTCCATGGGCTCAACGAAACTGAAGTAACACCACTGCGCGCTTCCTTCGCCGCCATTGAGCCCCCGGCACCATCAACCTGCCGAGAACCACGACTGCCCCCGCTGGCCGTCTGGTGCGCACTGGCCTGGTCAGCGATGCGCCGACTGGGGGCGCGACGAGCTCTTACGAGCAGCCCGGAAGAAGTGTTCGACGGAGCCATTCGTTCCGCAGCATCATCGGGCATGCCCCTCATCCCATCGTCCGCTTCCTACGCCTTACCCCGTCTGGCCTTGTTTCGCCGCGGCTGCAGCCTTGCCACCCTGCTCGTGTTGACTGCTTGTGGCTCCGAGAAGCCTTCGCCGCCCAGGTGCGCGGGGGCCAATCCGGACGCCTCTCCTTCCTCCTCCGAGTCGGGTGCTTCGCCGCTCTGCGAAAGCCCGCGCTGGGAGACCGTCGAGCAACAGGGAGACCTCCCGCCCGCGCGCTGGGAGGCAAGTGCCTCGTTCGCTCGCACGAGCGATGCATCGGCCATCATCTACCGCTTCGGCGGCCAGAGCGGGAACTTCCCGAACGACTTCACCGTCAACGACTTCCATGCCTTCGACATCGCCACGGCAACCTGGAGGAAACTGGCCTCGCCGCCGCCCCCCTCCGCACGCGCCGAGACCCTGATGATTCCCGGTCCGTGCGACGGTTGCGTGAGCATCGTGGGAGGGCGGGGCCGGTTCCGGACTGGCTCGGACTCGATGTTCCCCGAGATGTGGACCTACCACGTCCAGCGCCAGCACTGGGAGCAGGTCTCCTCCGAGAGCCTGGGAGACCCGTTCGCAGTGCGCCGCTCCTCCGCCCTGGTAGTGGAAGTGCCGCGGGCGGGCCAGCCCGGCAAGAAGACCTATTATGCGTTTGGCGGCTTGGGCAACACGCTTCCACGGTTCGCCACGACGTCCACCGGTCTTCGCAACGATGTCGCCGTCCATGACGAGGACACGGGCTGGAGGCTCGTCACAACAGCCGGTGAGAAGCCCGCGCCTCGCGCCTGGGCCGCCGGCGGGTACGATCCGGACAACCACTCGCTGCTCGTCTTCGGTGGCTACCGCCTCGGAGTGGATCAAGGCCCCGAGACGCCGGCCGAGGAACTCTTCGGTCCGACGAACTACGAGAACGACCTCTGGTCGCTGAGCCTCGAGACGCTCACGTGGACCCGGCTCCAGCCGGCGGGCCCCCTGCCTTCGCCGCGAGACAACGCGGTGGCGTTCTTCGACACCGCCCATGGCGGGCTGGTAGTCTTCGGTGGGCAGCGCTTCGACGGCCTCTCCAGCGAGCTGTGGTTCTACTCAGTGAAGGACAACCGATGGACTGAGGTGGCCCTCCACTCCGGCTCTCCCATCCCCCCGGGCCGCGTCGGAGGCATCTCCTTCGTGCGGGAGACGCCCACCGCCTACGAGCTGTACCTGAACGGAGGGGCCACGTCCGACGGCGGCGCGAGCGAGTTCCTCGACGATCTCTGGAAGCTGATCTGGCCGAAGAGCTGAGTGAGCGTCACCCTGTGCCTACCCAAAATTCGGTCGCTGCGTCATGAGTGCGTCAAGGCTGCGTCAAAACGCGCGTCATGACGGTGAGCGATGCGCACGACGAGCCGCCAGGCTCTCTCTCCTGCTTGATAGAGGTCGGAATTACGCCCGGACGAGACGTCGCAACGCCTCTCGGCCTGCGTGTGGGATAACACCACCCTGCCGTGCACCTCACACCTCTCGGGCGCATCCTTACCGAGCGACAGGTGCGTCCGGCTCGCATTTCTGCCACGAACACTGTGCCGCATTCGGCGCCTCGCGAATCCCCAAATGGGTAAGCGTGGCGCGAACGCCCTCGGAGTAGAGCTTGACCCTATCTCGGTGCAAGTACCTCGGAGCGCTGGCCCAGGGAGAGACCTCTCGCAACTGCTGCTTTGTCCATTCCTCCGTCGGGTGCGCTGTCACATGGAGGTGGAGGATTCGCCTGTTCCGGTGACTCACAACAACAAATCCCAACAGCACTCCAAACGTCGCAATCGGAATGACAAAGAAGTCCATCCCCGCGGACTCCGCCAGATGCAAGCGCAAGAAGTTCCGCCATGTTGGTGATGGCTTCGGCGCTCCCCTCCCTGGCCTGGGCATGTAACGAGCGACCGTTGTCTGGCCTACCTCCCTCCCCAGCTTCAGCAACTCTCCGTGAATGCGTGGGGCACCCCTTGTCGGGTTGGCTTCGGCCATGCGCCGAATCAACGCGCGCAGTTCCGGAGTTACCCGAGGCCGCCCCGCCCGACTCCGGGACTTCCAGCGCCAGAAGAGCCGAAAGCCCATCCGATGCCACTTCACGACTGTCGCCGGCTGCACCAGGCACATTGGCATCCGCCCCCCGGCCAGAGGCGTTGGAGAACAACCCAGAAGAGGCGGTCGCCCCGGGCAAGCCGCGGGGATGGACGCTTCTCACGGAAGACCGCGAGCTGCTGGCAAAGAGAGCCAGGTTCTCCAGCACCAACTCCGAACGGCTCCGCAGGGGCGAGCGTATCGCCTCAACAAGCGCCTTTACGGTCAGTGAGCGAGGCGCGCACGGCCGAGGCGACATCATCCCTGACACAGGGGGCGAGGCTGCACAGTCCTCAGATGAACGCCACGCGTGTCGGACGGGTGAACGCACGGCTTCGCGTTGTTGGACCCACGCAGCGAGTGTGAGAAACCTTGCCCCATGGCGGACCTGCGCAAGTCAGACGCGACCGTTTCCGAGGGGCTGGACCGCCGTCGATTCCTGACGTGGGTCATGGCCTCTCCCACGTTGATGATTGCCGCCCGGCTGGGGCTCGACGTGCCCGAGGCCGATGCGGCGGAGCGCCCGGAAGAGGCGACAACGGCGCTGAGCCTCTATCTCACTGTCCAGACCGATGGGCGCGTCGTCACCACCCTGCCTCGCACGGAGATGGGCCAGGGCATCACCACCGCCGTGGCCATGCTCGTCGCCGAGGAACTCGACATGGCGCTCGACCGGGTCGACGTGCGCAGCGCCGACGCGGCCCCCCGCTGGGTCATCCAGCTCACCGGCCTGTCGTCGACGATGCGCTTCCTCACGGGCCCCCTTCGCGCCGCAGCGGCGGAGGCCCGGGCACGGCTGGTCACTGCCGCGGCGCTGCGCTGGCGCGTCCTGGCCCACACCCTCGCCACCTCGCACGGCGTGGTGAGCGCACCCGACGGGCGGCGGGCCGGCTATGGTGAGCTGGCGGAGGACGCCGCTCGCGTGCTGCTCCCCGCGGTCTCCAGCCAGCCCAGGCCCGTGAGCCGGTTCAAGCTGGTGGGCCAGCCCACCGGACGCATCGACGCGAGGGACATCGTCACGGGCGCCACGCGCTATGCCCTGGACCTGGACATCCCCGAGGCGCTGCCGACGGTGGTGGCCCGGCCCCCAACGCTGCGCGGCACCGTCCAGTCCGTCGACGATGCCTCGGCGCGGACGATGCCCGGCGTGGTGGCGGTGGTGCCCCTGGGCACCGGCGTGGCGGTGGTGGCCCGGACCTTCGGACAGGCGCTCGCGGCGCGCGCGGCGCTGCGCATCACCTGGACGCCCGGCCCCGCCAGCGCGCTGTCGGACGCGGACATCCGGACCCGCCTGCGCGACAGCATCGGCCCAAGACCCCTGCCGCCGCTGTTCACCGCACGGACGATTGAGGGACGCTTCGACTTCCCCTACCTGGCGCACGCGACCATGGAGACGCAGAGCTGCCTGGCCCGCGTGCAAGGTGAGCAGGCGGAGGTCTGGCTGGGGGCGCAGGACCCCAAATACGCGCAGCGCGAGGTGGCCCGGGCGCTCGGCTGGGAGCTCACGCCGTGGCGAGTGACGGTGCACATCGTTCGGGCCGGTGGCGGCTTCGGCCGCAGGTTCTTCACCGAGGCCGCGGTGGAGGCCGCGCTCGTCTCACGGGCCATCGGCAGACCGGTGAAGTTGATGTGGAGCCGCGACGATGACATGCGCCACGGCCACTTCCGCCCCGCCAGCCACCACCGCATCCTCGCCTACCTGGGCCCGGGCGGGCGCGTCCTGGGCTGGCATCACCGCGCCGCCATTCCCACCGTGGAGTTCCCCCACGGCTTCGGTGACGCCCTCACCGCGCTGGCCGGCGAGGTCCTGCCCGAGGTGACCAGCGCGGTCTTCTTCGCGCTCTCCCAGAAGCTCCCATACGGATTCGGATGGGTGACTCAGGAGCTGCGCGACGTGGCGATTCCGATTCCCACCGCGTCGTTCCGCTCGGTGTTCACCAGCCAGGTGGGCGTGTCCAACGAGGTCTTCGTCGACGAACTGGCCCGCGAGCTCCAGGTGGACCCCGTCACGCTGCGACGCGAGCGGCTCACTTCGACTCGCCTCAAGGCGGTGCTGGACAAGGTCGCCACGGAGGGACAGTGGGGCCGAAGCCTGCCACCCGGTGTCGCCCAGGGTGTCGCCGTCCTCGAGGAGTGGGACAGCGCCATCGCCCACCTCATCGAAGTCGACGTCACCGGAGGGACGCCTCGAGTCCTGCGCATCGTCATCGCCGCGGATGTCGGCCTGCCCATCAACCCCAAGGGCATCGAGGCCCAACTCCAGGGCGCGGCGGTGGACGCGATGTCCACCACGCTGAGCGCGGGAATCCACATCGACGCGGGCACCGTGCGCGAGGGCAGCTTCGCGGACTATCGCTGGATGCGCATGAAGCACGTCCCGTCCGACATCCAGGTGCACCTGGTCCGCTCGGATGACCGGGTGGGCGGCGTGGGCGAGCTCGGCTATCCCAGCGCAGCGGCGGCCCTGACCAACGCCATTGCCCGGGCGCGAGGCTCGATGCCCACCCGCTTTCCCATCCTCGATGAGGGAGTCTGAGCATGGCGGCACATCAGTTCATCCTCAATGGCCAGACGGTGTCAGTGGAGGCGCCCGAGGACCTGTCGCTGCTGTGGGTGCTGCGCGACGTGCTGGGCGTGACGGGCCCGAAGTACGGCTGCGGCGTGGGCGTGTGCGGCGCGTGCACCAGCCACCTGGACGGCGAGGCCTTCCGCCCCTGCATCCACCCGGTGGGTGGGCTGTCTGGCCGCGAGGTGGTCACCATCGAGGGGCTGGGCGCCCAGGGACTGCATCCCGTGCAACAGGCGTGGATGGACGAGGACGTGGCCCAGTGCGGCTTCTGCCAGCCGGGGCAGATCATGGCCGCCGTGGCGCTGCTCAAGAAGAACGCCCAGCCCTCTGACGCGGACATCGACGCGGCGATGAGCGACAACGTCTGCCGCTGTGGAACCTATGTCCGCATCCGGGCCGCCATCAAGCGCGCCGCCCTGCTGCTGCGAAGCGGCGCGGGCGGCAGGTGATACCGAGAAGGCCCGGGCGCCCACACGGATGTGCCCCTCCGAAAAGCCATGCGAGAGGCGCTCTCGACCCTGCGGCCGCAGGGCGCAGCGGCTGGGTTCGCGCGCTGCGGCGCCCCGCCTCAATCGCGATGCACGCCGTGTCAGATATTGATGCGGGAGCTGACGGTTCGGATGTCCATCCCCAACGCGGAGAACTCGGCGGCGTGGGCGCGCAGGCATTCCACGAAGCGGGGATGCACGTCCGCCTCCTCGTTTGCCAGCAGGAAGCCGTAGCTCGTCTTCGAGAGCATCCACGAAATCCAGAGCATCTCCGTGGCCTCCTCCGGAGGTGGCGCGACGTCATGATCCGCCTCCGTCGACAGCGCGCCCGCCTTGCCCCAGCGCAGGCCCAGGCACGCATAGAGCACCTCGCCCGCGTCGTCCCATTGGAGGTTGTTGGCCCAGGCATGGCGGAACGTCGCGAAGTAGATGACGTACCGGCACAACTGCTTGAGCGCCTCCATCTCTCCGGGCTGGGGCGTGTCCGTCCGGGTCACCGCGCTGACGGCCTTGGCGTGGGTCGCGGCGACCTTCGCGTCCAGGTCCATGCGCTCGGAGCGCACGAACCACGGCGCCGCCTTTCCCGGCACCGTCGCGCGCAGGTAGCGGCATACGAAGGCGGGCGCCGAGTGCGCCACCAGGTCGTCCGAGAAGCGCCGCACCTCGCTCCACTGCGCCTCCAACGCCGCGCCGTGCTCCGCGAAGAAGGCATCCACGTGCTCCCCGACCAGCCGCCAGAACAGGCCCGCCGCGCGGGCGTAGCGGTGCGACTCACAGATGGGCGGCGCGGGCGCGAAGCCCTTCCAGTCGTAGCTGCCCATCAGGTGCAACAGCCGCGTCTCCACGCTGCGCTCGGTGAGCGCGCTGGCGCGGGTGATGTAGCCAGTCGGTCCCACCAGGAAGCCGTTGGCGGAGTGGTTGATGAGGACGACCTCCCGCAGGTGCGGCATGAGCAGCCAGCGCAGCGGACTGCGGCGCAGATTGCGGTGCGCGGCGATGGCGTACTGCTCCACGTTGAAGTGGCACTGCCCCAGGTGGTTGCCCAGCTCCGTCTCCAGCGTCGCGCTCACCCGCGCCATCCGCTTGGCGGCCTCCCAGGCCTCGCCGTCCGCGGGCGTGTAGCTCCGCCGCGTCACGGGAGAGCCCGGCGCCGTCGCGCCCGGCTCGCGCATGCCCAGGATGATGCGCACCGGCAACAGCCGCCCCTCCACCAGCCGCAGCCGCACGTCCACGTCCGGCAGGCAGTGGACGCCGTCCTGCTCGTAGGCGTTCCACGGGAAGTAGAGCCGGAACGCCTCCGGGTCGCCGGGGGCCTCCGGGTCTCCATCCATGAGGGTGGAGAACATGCCGTTGAGCAGCCGCTCTCCAAAGAAGGCGTCGGTGCGCGTGGAGCCCGGCGACTCGCGCTCCATCCGCACCGTCATCGCCTCCGGATAGTCCGCCTGAATCCTGTCCAGGCTCGGCGCCTGCCCCAGCCGTCCCTGGAGCAGGTGGCGGCGCTTGACGAGCTCGATGGGCGCCACCGACTTCAGCATCGCCAGCGCGCGTCCCGGCGCGTAGGCCGTGGGCGGAGTCCCCTCCTCCGTGACAAGCAACCGGGCCAGCGGCGTCGTGGGGTCGTACTCCCAGTAAGGCAGCCGCAGCGTGCCGAAGTCGTAGTGGAGCCCACCATGGTCATCCGGCCCCTTCTCAGAGCCAATGCGGCGCCATGCCTCCACCACCCGCCCATCCGGGCGGAAGCTGTGCTGGGGCTCGAAGAAGCGCACCTCCAGGTCGGGCAGGTCATTCACGCCCGCGTCGGCCGGGTCATAGCGAATGGAAAAACATCCATCCGCGTCCGTGAACCCCTCCCCCAGGAAGTCATCCGGCGTGCCGAAGTCCCGGTCCCACAGCTCCACCTTGATGTGATGCAGGGGAATGGGGCCCTGGGGCCCGTCCTGCTCGAAGACCAGCCGCCCGACCGCGACGGCTGGCAGCGTGCTGGGCTCCCTCGCGGGACGGACAGCCCGGACACGCGGTGCGAGCTCGCGGCTGATGGCCAGACGCTCCTCGAGCGCGAGCCCCGAGTACCACCGGGACAGCTCCTCCGCGTCGAGCACCTCGTTGCTTCCGCTCTCGCGTCCTTTGCCCCCGAGAGCGCCCATCCATCGGCGCAGCCCTGCGAACATCATCCCCGTCCCCATGCCGCGGGCGCGCCCGTCCCAACGTCTGTCATCAGCTCCACCTCTCCGGGTCACACTCGCGCTCACGTCAGACGCTAGTTCAATGCGTTCCTGCGCTGAGCGACGCCGGCGTCATTCCCTGGGGAGGATACCATGGCTTGAGGTCCTACTTTTCTCGTTCTACGGTCTGCGCCCGCTACACAGAGGGTTCCATGACTGTCGAGTACAAACTCACGATTCGAACGGGCACGAAGCTCGGCGCGGGGACGGATGCGAACATCTCCATCGTCCTCGTGGGCACGCGAGGACAGAGCGCCCCCTGCGTGCTGGACAAGCACTTCCACAACGACTTCGAGGCGGGCGCGGAGGACGAATACGCCCTCTCCTCCGAGGACCTCGGTGACCTGGTCCTGTTGCGCTTCAGCAACGCGGGCGGCGTGGCTTCCGACTGGCTGCTCGACTGGGCAACCGTCACGGCCGGAGAGAAGCAGTGGCGCTTCCCTCTCTACCGGTGGGTGCTGGGTGGCGCCACGGTCGACGTGCTGGAGGGGAGCGCGAAGCTCGCTTGCCAGGCAGGCAGCGAGCGCGAGTCCACTGCGCGGCGCGAGCTGCTCGAAGCCCGCCAGCGGATGTACCCGTGGCGCGCGCCTGAGATGACCGAGGGGCTTCCCGGCGCGCTCGACCTCAGCGAGGGGAGGCCCCTGCCAAAGGACGAGCTCTACCGGGGCCTGACGGAGGGCAGCTACGAAGTGGTCATCGCCAAGACGCTGGCGGCCATCAAGCTGAACCTGCCCATGCTGACCCGCGCCTGGAACGGGCTGGTGGACATCTTCGACTTCTTCAAACACCTGGAGGTGCCCCAGCTCGCCCAGCGCTGGAAGGACGACCTCGAGTTCGCGCGACAGGCCATCCAGGGCATCGCCCCCCTCCACATCACGCTCATCCCCAGTCTGCCGGAGGGCATGCCGCTCACCGACGACGACGTCCGGGGCCTCTTGTCGCCCGGCACCACGCTGGCCAGGGCGCTCGACGCCAAGCGCATCTTCCTGCTCGACTTCGAAATCCTCGACGACATCAGGATGTACCGGAAGGTCGGCGAGGACGGCGTCGAGGAGCGGCGCTGGGCCCCTGCGGCGCGCTGCCTGCTGTACCTGGATGACCAGCGTCAGCTGCGGCCCCTGGCCATCCAGCTCGGACGCGACGCCCAGAAGGACCCCGTCTTCACGCCGAACGACGACGCGTACGACTGGCTCGCCGCGAAAATCTACCTCCGGTGCAGCGAGGGCAACGCGCACCAGATGGTGACGCACGCGCTGCGCACACACTTCGTGGCGGAGCCGTTCGTCGTGGCGACGATGCGCAACCTGCCGGACCCGCACCCCGTCTACAAGCTGCTGCGGCGGCACTTCCGCTACACGCTCGCCATCAACGAGGGCGCACGCAAGGGCCTGCTCGACGCGGGCGGGGTGTTCGACGACTTCATCGCAACGGGCGGCCCCGACAAGGGCCACCTCCAACTGGGCAAGAAGGGCTTCCAGCGCTGGACGCTGGCGGACAACAAGCCCCGTCAGGACCTCGAGCGCCGAGGGGTGCTGGACCCGGCCGTGCTCCCCAACTACCCGTACCGCGACGACGCCCTGCCCTTGTGGGACGCGCTCGAGGAGTACGTCGGCGGCGTCCTCAGGCACTTCTACCGGACCGATGCCGACCTCGAGGCCGACACCGAGATGCAGCAATGGTGGAAGGACCTCACCGAGCGCGGGCTGCCCGTGGACAAGCTGCCCTGCCGGGAGCTGCGCCGCGTCGACGACCTGGTCGACATCCTCACCACCGTCGTCTTCACGGTCAGCGTGCAGCACGCGGCGGTGAACTACCTGCAATACGAGCACTACGCCTTCGTACCGAATGCGCCCCTGAGCATGCGCCGGGAGCCCCCCCGGCAGAAGGGGACGCTGCGTGCCGAGGACATCCCCGAGATGATTCCCACCAAGTCCCAGATGCTCTGGCAGGTCGCCATCGGCCGGGCGCTCTCCAGCTTCGGAGACGACGAGGAGTACCTGCTGCACGAGGGCGGCTGGCGCGAGGAGTACTTCCACGAGCCGGAGCTGGTGGCCATCCGCCAGCGGTTCCAGGAGCGCCTGCGTGCCCAGCGCGAGGCGGTGGAGGCGCGCAACGCGGGCGCCGAGGTGCCCTACACCGTCCTGCGTCCCGACCGGATTCCCTGCGGCATCACCGTCTGAGCCCCTGGAGACACACGCTCATGCCCAACCTGCTCTCTCGAGGTCTCTTCAGCCTGTTCTTCGGTGGCCGGCGCAAGCCCCTGGCCAGCCTGCCGGGCCCCCCGCCGGGGATTCTGGGCAACATCGGAGACTTCCTCGGCGCCCAGCCGTGGGACGTCTGCGCCCGCTACGCGCGCACCTACGGCCCCGTCGCCGTCACCTGGCTGGGGCCCAGCCCGGCGCTGGTGCTCAATGACCCCAACCTCATCCACGAGGTGCTGGAGATGCGCCGACTGGAGTTCGAGAAGGGCAACATCGGCGACCAGATTCGCCACTCCGTCACGGACGACACGCCCTTCATCGCCCAGCAGGGCGAGGACTGGGCTCGCAAGCACGCCATGGATCCGCTGGCCCAGCCGTGGACTCCCGCCTGGCAAGCGGCCCAGGTGGAGCCCCTGCGCGCGGCCATCCTCGAGTCGGTGGAGGCGCTGCTCCAGCAGCCCTCCATCGACCTGACGCCCACGCTGCGCCAGCTGACGTTCGACGCGTTCTGCGTGGCCACGGTGGGCGAGAAGCTGCCCACGTCCGTGTACGACGACTTCATGCTCCTGGCGGCGGCGGCCGACGCGCGCATCCAGGCGAAGCTGCCGTTGAAGTTCGTCTCACCGCCCAAGGGTTTCGCAGATGCGAAGGAGCGCTTCTACGGCCTGTTCCTGGAGAAGGTTCGCGCGGCGCGGAAGGACCCGGCGCCGCACCGCGTGGACCTGATGTCGTGGACGCTGCGCGAGATGCCCCAGCTCGATGACGTGGTGCACGCGAACCTGCTCGGCGGGTTCTTCTTCGGCGGCGTGTTCTCCTCGAGCACCACCCTGGTGGGCGCCTTCCATCAGCTGAACAAGTACCCCGCCACCGAGGAGCGGCTGGCGCTGGAGTCCGCCGCGCTGGCGCAGGGGCCGCTCACCCTGGAGCGCCTGAAGGACGCGCCCTGGGGTGAGGCCGTGGCCTACGAGGCGCTGAGAATCCTGCCCGCAGTGCGCATCTTCCTGCGCCGCACGCCGCCCACGCCGACGCGGCTGGCGGAAGTCACGCTGCCGCCGGGCACGACGCTCATGATTTCCAACCAGCACCTGCACCGGGACCCGAGCCACTGGACGGACCCGGAGACGTTCGCCCCGGAGCGCTGGCTCGACGGGGGCGCGGCCCGGAATCCGCACGGCAGCGGCCACTTCTTCCCCTTCGGCCGGGGTCCTCGCGCCTGCGTGGCCGGGGACTTCGCCCTGGTGTACCTGCGCACGGCCCTGGCCACCGTCTCCGCCCGCGCGCGCATCCACGTCGACTCGACGGAGCCCTTCGAGGAGGGCTTCTTCTTCGGCGTGGTGCGGCCCCAGGGTGTCACGGGCAAGCTCGTCCCGCGCCAGGGGCAGACCCTTCACCCTCCCACGGGAGCCCCTCCTCCCCCCGCAGTGGAATCCGCATGACCTTGTTCCGACATCCCCGAGACCGCATCCCTGTCCTGCTGTTCACCCTGGTGTTCGCCCTGGACCTGACGGTCTTCTTCACGGCGCGAAGCTGGTGGTTCCCCATCCTCTGGCTCGCCCTGGGAGTGATTCCCAAGGGGTGGATCAGCGCGTGGAACCACCACCACCAGCATGTGCCCATGTTCCGTCATGCGCTGCCCAACCGACTCCTGGAGGTCATCTTCGGCTTCCAGACGGGCGTGACGTCCCATGCGTGGTTCCTGCACCACGTGCTGGGCCACCACCGCAACTACCTGGACCAGACCCAGGACGAATCGGCATGGAAGCGCCGCGACGGGTCCACCATGGGCGAGGTGGAGTACTCCGTCTTCAACGCGCTCGTCGCCTATCCCCGCGCCTTCCGCGTGGGCCGCTCATATCCCAAGGTGATGCGCGTCTTCCTGGCCATGGGCGCGCTCCAGGTGGCACTGCTCGGCGTGCTGTTCTGGCACGACTGGTACAACGCCCTCTGGGTGTTCCTGCTGCCCATGGTGACGTCACTCTACGTCACCGTCTGGGCCACCTACTTCCACCACGTGGGGCTGGAGGCGACGGAGCACACCCACGCCTCGTACAACATCCTGCACAAGGGCTACAACCTGATGACCGGCAACCTGGGCTACCACACCGCGCACCACGCGAAGCACGGGCTGCACTGGTCTCAACTGCCCGAGCTTCACGCGCAGCTCGCCCAGGACATTCCGGCCACGCACTACCGGCAGCCGGGCATCCCCTTCGTGTGGACCAACCCGGAGGCGAAAATCGAACCGGCCGAGGCGGAGTTCGGCGCCATCACCCCGTAATAGGCGGACGCAGGACGTCGTGTACGGGGTGCGAGCGAGCGACAAACTGTCGCAGCTCCCACTGGAAAGGCACCGCGCCAGCAAAGAAATCCAAGGGCTTCTCCACGGCACGACACTTGCCATGGGCTTTCACACCAAAGGAGCCCTGCCATGTCCATGAGGCAATCTGGGATTCGTGCCGCCACTCTGTTGACTGTCTTTCTTTCCGGGGGGACTGCCTGGAGCGAGGAAGTCCGACTCACGATCAACGACTCGCCCCAGCCGCTCGCCACCGCCGCGAAGCGGCTGGAGACGCGAGAGGGTTGGGGCATCACCTACGAAGAACCGCTGGAGGCGCTTCCGGCAGCGAGCCCCCTCGACCTGACCTACACCGTGACGGAGGCGACCCGAGCGGACTTGAAGCTTCAGGAGGAGGTGCTGACGCGACTCCTTGCCCAACAGGCGGGAAAGAATGCCCCACGCTTCCGCCTGGTGCGTGCCGGGGGGCTCTGGCACATCACGCCCGTGCAGGGCTCTCCCCTGGACACTCCCATCACAATGTCTCGTCAGGAGCGTTCCCTGGGAGAGGTCCTCCGGGCCCTCTGCGCCGAGGTCACCCGACAGAGCGGGACACGCGTCGAACTGGGGAGCACGCCCGGACTCCAGTTGGAGACCCCCATTGCCGTGGATGCTGTCACCCAGGAGCCCGCGCGCACCGTCCTGGCACGGGTGCTCAACAGCACCAACCGGCGCACCGTGTGGACCCTGAGTGGGCAGGGGGCGAAAGCCGGATACCTGCTCTCACTCCACCGGGTCTTTCGCATCGCTGGCGGCACGCTACCGCCCCCTACACCTGCGCCCAGCGAGAATGTCCCCGCTCCGAAACGAAGCGCTTCGGGCGGGTGACCGCGTCCGTCTCTCAGCACGCATCGTCAGGCTGAGGGGGCACAGACCTGGTCCACCCCCACAACTCCAGGCCAACCGCTGTGCCTATTCCACGTTCGGTCGCTGCGTCAGCTCAGGGTTGAGATTTCGCAGTGCGGAACTCGCGAAGTGACGTCATCGTGAGCCCTCGGTGCGGATGGAGGCGCCTTGGCGGTGCCCGGACCGAAGCGAGCCTCGAGCGTCTCGGCCATTGGAGCCGGGTGATACCCAACTCCCGGTAATGGGGGCTGATTCGGACACTCGTCCCAGTCCGCCTGAATTATTCAACCAGCCCGGTCAGTCGCCCCCTCGACGCGTGCTTGCACGTCAGCAGTAAAACGCCAACAAGCATGCTGGGCGGAAACAAAACGATATCGGCTCAGATAATTCCTTCCGGATGCGCGCGGGCCCCTTGCCGGTCACCGGGTGCTTGAGCGACGCCAGCACAGACACTCGCTTTTTCTCGTATATCTGAACCACCTCGATTCGACAAAGCGATTGTCGCGCCCTGAGGCCAATCGCTCGCGGCGGTTCCACTGCCTGGGCGGGCCACAGACCGTGACAAAGCGAGCCGCAGTCTCAACGACCTCTCCCCATCCCCACTGGAGGTTTTGATGTCTCCCGAGTCCCGCAACCCTCGCCAACTCTCCCGGCGCTCCCTTCTGCGTGCCGGCAGTGCCGCGGCCGGCTTCGCCGCCTTTGGCGGGTCTGGCCTGCTGATTGGCACCGCCCACGCCGCAGAGACAATCATCAACCCATTCGCTGGCTACTCCATCTCGGATGGGTGGTGGGACCACGTCAACCGCGGCTCCCTGGGCGGCATCGACTACGTGATGGGCGTTGGTACGCCGCTCCCGGCCTGCGCGTCGGGTCAGCTCCTGATCGACTGGAACAACGGCACGGGCGGATACACCGCGACCGTCGTGATGGCCAACGGCATGAGGAGCCAGTACCTCCACCTGTCCGGCTTCAACGGCGGCGAGCGCTACGTCCAACAGGGAGAAATCGTCGGGTACTCCGGTGGCGCTGCGGGTGCACCCGGCTCCGGGTCCTCGACGGGTCCGCATCTGCACTGGCATCTGGTGACCGCCGGCGGCACCCGGGTGAACCCGCTCGACTACGTCGGCGCCGGCAGCGGCGGCACCGGGGGCGGTCTGCCGCTGGAGGACCGGCGCCTCGGGCATCTCGGCACCGCGGGGGGCTGGGCCCACATGCTCAGCAACCTCGTGCTGCCGGGCAACACGACCTACGGGGCGTTCTCGCCGGGCCCTGGACAGTCGCCGCGTGCCATGGCGAACATCGACGGCGTGATGAGGCTGGTCTACGCCGGCAGCAACGGCTGGACCACGATGAGCAGTGGCCTGGCGATGGACCCGGGGGCGCCGCTCAACGTGCTGCGGACCCCGGCCAATGCCTCGGCCCAGATCTTTACGCTCGAGGACGGACGGCTCTGGCACACCTTCGACGGCAATGGCTGGAAGAAGTTCCCGTCGTCCGTGACGGTGTCTGGCAACTGCACCTTCTCGATGACGGCCAATGGAACGGACCTTCATGGCCTGTTCAACGACAACGGCCGGCTGTTCCATGTCTGGGCTGACGGTTCCGGCTGGCACAAGGGTGACACCCAGGTGGACCTGCAGCCCGGCGCCGACCTGGTCGCCGTGATTCAGCCGGATGGAAGCCTGCAAGGCCTGTCACTGGAGTTCAGCCGGGTGCACCACCTCTTCGGGGCAAACGGGAGGTGGCACCGGATACCGACCACGGCGTCACTGCCAACTGGGACGCCCATCGCCGGCCGCGCCGCCTATGGCTGGCCGCAATTGGTCGCCAACCACAACGGGGCCATCACCCACGTCTGGGGCACCTCGTCGGGCTGGATGTGCGTGCCGACTGGACAGACGACGAACCCGGGACGGCGGCTCAGCCTCGTCCCGGATGTCGCCTCAGCCCCGTTGGTCGGCCTGACGCTCTGAGACGCAACGCGCGTCACAGGTGGTGTCTCTTCGGCCGGTGCGTCCACCGCGAGCAGCGCGGCGGAGGCAGCCCGTCGCGCCGCCGAGGAGGCCCGCCACAGGGCCCAGGAGGCGGCGCAGCGGGCGCTCGCGCAGGCCCAGCTCTCCAAGGGCCTCCAGGACGCCAAGGAGAGCCTCGAGGCGGCAACGTCGCTCGGGGAGTCCTCGCAGGCCAAGGGCGCACTCGAGTGGGCTGCCAAGGCGTTGGACCCGAATGACCCGGCGGGAACCGCCTTCGAGAGCCTCAAGTAGCAGATTGACGACGACGTCGTGGCGACGGCGCTCAACACCACTTCCGGCCAGCTCCTGGCCGAGAACAACGGCGATGTCGAGGCGGCGCTGCAGCAGCTCACGGCAATCACCGAGCCGCTCGCCCAGCTCTCCGAGGGAGGCTCGTCCGTCAAGTCTGGCATTGAGACAATCAAGGCGGCGCTCGCGTCGGGCACTCCGGAACCACTGCTGGAGCTCTCGAAGTCAGACGGAAAGCTGGGCGCGGCGCTGGCGGGCGTGGGCGCCGCCTACGGCCTAGCGAGCGCGACGAACGACGCGATACGGGGCGAGTGGGGCGACTTCATCAAGGCCCTGGCCAGTTCGGGCCGCAGCGGCGCGGAGGCCGCGGCCTTCGCGATGCGCACCCTCGGTGAGTCGGGCCGCATCGCCGCGCAGACGGGCGAGGCGGCGGCGGCGTTCCTCTCGCGCCTGGCGCCCGCGTTCGGAGTGGTGGCCAACTCGGTGGTGGTCGCGGACCACTTCATCGAGGCGCTCCGTGCACGACTTCCTTGCGGAGAAGGCCTTCACCAGCAGGGCTTCGACGAAGGTGCAGCAGTTGTTCAGCCGGGAGGCGTCAACGGGACACGGCCCCCCGGTAGCGCGCATGGGAAGGATGCCCGGCTCACGTCGCACCTGTAGTCGAGGAACGCTCCAAGAGAAGTGGTGAGCCCCTCCTCCAAGACGGCCAGCGGCTCGCTGTCGAATGACGTACGGGCCAAGGCAGGCGCGCGCTCCCCTGGGAGACGAACGTCGCGTAGCCGGATGGCTCCGTGGGGCCCCCCCCACGCACGGAGCCGT
Source organism: Myxococcus sp. AB036A (assembly GCF_006547355.1). Lineage (NCBI taxonomy): Bacteria > Pseudomonadati > Myxococcota > Myxococcia > Myxococcales > Myxococcaceae > Myxococcus > Myxococcus sp. AB036A. Next base: position 70,783 of record NZ_VHLC01000003.1, read on the forward strand.
CGAGCAGGCCATGGGAGGGGCGAGTGGCTTGTGCGACGGAACGATGGATTCGCCACGGGTGTCTCGTGTAAGCACCCGCTGGAGGTCTGCTGTGCTGACTGTCGTGTTGCTGAGCCTGTTGGCCGTGCCTCCGGTGGAGGTCGAGGTCTTCGTCCCGCTGTGTGACAACGCGTTGATCGAGTGCGGCCGTCCTCCCGCGGGGGCTCCGCGCGCACTGGAGACAAACCTCTACTGGGGGGCGATGTACGGTGCGGAGCGGTTCCTCTCACGGGCTCCTGGATTCAAGTTGGTGAGCCGGGAGCCGGGCCCCGAAGGGGTCGCGGTACTACGCGAGCTCGTCCTGGAGCGGACCGCGGCGAAGGGAGAGCGGCCCGTGCGGCTGCGGCTTCGCGCCTACGCGGGCGACGCCATAGACACGGCGCTGGAGGACTTCCTGCGTGCGGCGGCGGGCGCGAGTCGCGCCGACCTGTTGGTGTGGGCCGGACATGACCGGCTCATGGACCGCAAGCCTCCCCAAGTGGTTGCACCGCCGGGAGCCACGCCCAGGCCCGTGGTCGTCCTGGCATGCATGAGCGAGCAGTACTTCGGTCCGGTGCTGAAGACGCTGGGCGCGAGCCCCATCGCGCTCACGCGAACGCTGATGGCGCCCGAGGCCTATCTGCTGGAAGCGCTGGCCAGCACCGTGGCGCGCCATGGGCCCACGGAGCCCAAGGCCATGCGCACGGCACTCGTGGAGGCCTATGCGCGCTATCAGCGCATCTCCCTCCGCTCCGCGGGCTCCGTCTTCTCGAAGCTGCCCCCGTCGGAGGTCGCGCTGCCTGGCGCGGTAGCTCCCGCGTCGAGGTCGAAACCGTGAGGCGAGCGACAGCGCAGAGAGCAGGCAGGCCTCTGCCGTGACCGCGCCCGAAAGGTGCATCAGACCGATGCATCGAACCCCGGTCTAGGAGGCGCAACGACAGACGCTTCGTGCGCCAGCAGGGGCCCCACCTGGGCGGGATGACCTGTCGCAGGCCTGATTCCCAACTGCAGCAACTCCTCGTGGCCTACGCGGACTTCCGCGCCAATTCCTAACGCTACCGGATTCATCTGACCGGAGAGTGGCAAGCCTCCGTCAACAACGAAGCGTCCACGGCGACCTGCATGCGGGCGGTCGAGTCCCACTCTGAAGAGGCTCGCGCTCCGCCAATGAATCAACGTGGGCAACTCCACTGGGTCGCGGACTTCACGCGAAGGCCGCGCCAGGCGTACATTCACAGACCGCTCATGCTCCCACTCCTCCTGCCACTCCTGGTCGCCGTCGCGCCCGCGCCCTCCCTGGAGATTTCGTCGGCGAACCTCAAGAAGACCCCCGCCTTCCAGGACTGGCGCGGCGGACGATTCCTCTTCGAGGAGCGCTGGGTCGACCTCCCGGAGGTCGGACTTCACGTGGGCTACTTCCTCGTCCCCAGCCGATGGACCCGCCAGTACGCGGACAAGCTCCCTTTCCATGATGCCTTCTTCGTGGTGGACCCACGCACGGGGCAGCTCGTTGCCCCGGCCCTGGCACGAACGAGACTGCCGCTCAATGGCTGTCCGCCGATGGGCCAGGTGGCGCGGCTCATCCCCGAGCCCCAGAGCGAGACCTCCGCCGCGATCCGCTTCGGCAATGCTCCTCAGCGGTGTCTGGTCCAGCTCCAGCGCATGAAGGATGCATGGGCCGTTTCCCTCTTTCCGGATGAGGCACACTCCCCCGCGGAGGCCTTTCCAGAGGCAGCTGCCGCCCTGGAGAAGGCACTCGGTCCCAGGGACGGAGGGGCTCGCGAGCTCAATTGGTCCTACCAGCCCAACTCCCGCTGGCTCCTCGCTGCGTCCCAGGATGAGTGCGCCCTGTGGGTCATCGACAGCATCAACCCTGAAGTGAACGCCACGGCCAGCAAGGCCATGACACGGGAGATCTGCGAATGTCTCGAGGGGACCGTCTCCGCCGACGACCCGCATATCCGGCTGCCCCAGACGGCGTACACCATGAGCAGGATGGGTGGGGGCACCGCGCTTCCTTCTTGTGATTGCACGTTCGCGCAGACGGGTGAGGCAGGCGTCACGTGCGAGGCTTACATGGGTCGCCCATACTCCCTTCCGGAGTTCGAGGAGATGCAAAAGGACGGACGGCTGACGGAGAAGAACAGGGTCGAAAACCTGAAGGAGTTGGAGGAGCTCCGCCGCACCCATCAAGGCCTGCTCGCCGCGAACGAGGATGCGCTCACTCAGTGGAGAACGGAGAACCAGAAGGCGGCGCTCAGCGCATGGACCACGCTGTACCGGACATGGCTTGAGAACGGCCGGCCGATGGCTGGGGGAACCCTGGACGAGTTCGCTGTGGAGGACGCAACCCTGCGGGAACAACTGAACCAGCAATTGGAGGCAACCATCGACCTCCGGGCGGAGCTCCTCAACAATCTCGGCTTCGCGCTGTGGTCCCACAAGGAGTGGTCCCAGGCCGAGGCCGTGTTCGACGAATGCCTGGCGATGCTCACCGCTACGGGCCACGAGCGCAACGTGCTCAACCTGAATCGAGGAGACCTGTTTCGGGACATGGGGAAGGGGCCTGAGGCCATCAAGGCCTATCGGTCCTTCCTGCAGCACAAGGTCACCGCGGCTCAACGCAAGTACGCGGAGCGAGAATTACGGAAGCTCGAGCAGCGCTCGAAATGACTGTCTGAATGACCTGCCGGGACGCACGCGCTCGGCCTTCGAATGACGCGAGGAGGAGGCGCCGTCTGTACTGCCGAGCCGTTAGCGTCCGGGTGCCACCACCCCGCCACGCGCCTCCGCCCGCGAGTCCTGCCACGCAAGCAGCCTATCCCGCAGCCGCAGGGCAGGTCTCTCCACCGCGACGTAGGTCACCCATGCGACCCCATGCGTCACCGTGATGAAGGCGAGCAGATCCAATCCCCACACGCCCAAGGTCAGGCTTCGCCGCTCGAACACGCGCGCCACGACCCAGAACCAGAGATAGGTGCCATAGGAGAGGACCGCGGCCTGGTACACGAGACCTCTCAGCGGTGCGGGCAGCGCAACCGCTTCCGTGGCCACGAGCAGCCCGCCAAATCCCACCGCGAGCCCTGCGAAGATCCACACGCCTCCCCAGTCCGGCAGTTGAGGCACGCACACCGCCAAGGTCACCCCGAGCAACAGGACGCCCATCGCGCCGCAGGCCCCTCGCCAAGCCTGGGGCCACCGTTGCCAGCGCGGCGCGGTCTTCGCGAGAAAGACACCCACCGCGAGTCCATCCAGGTGGAGGTGGGTGGGCCACTGCAATCGCACCCACTGCTCCGCGTGCAACAGGCCCGGCGTGGCGGTGTGTACCTCCCAGGCCCGGGCCCCCAAGCTCAGGAGCAAGGGCATCAGCCATGCCCAGGCGGGGGCGGAGCGGGCGCGCAGGCCGAAGGCGAGCAGCGGCAGGGCCACGTAGAAGTGTTCTTCGACACAGAGCGACCAACTCTGCACGAAGTCGCGCACGCCGACGTAGTTCTGGAAGAAGACGAGGTAGTGCCAACCTCCTCCCACGAAGGGTGTCCCGAACAACCATGGTTTCAGTGAATAGAAGGCGAGGACGACCAAGTAGAGCGGAAGTGTTCGCATCCACCGCTTGAGCCAGAACGTGCGGAGCCGAAGTCCCAGAGGCGCTGAGTCCTCCATCGCGAACACCTGCCGACCAATGAGGTAGCCGGAGAGGACGAAGAACAGGTCCACGCCCACCCAGCCCACTTCGAAGCTGGCACGGAGTACCTCCGGCAGGGCCCGCCGCACGGACTCCGGGGCGTGGAAACAGAGCACCGAAACGATGGCCAAAGCCCGGAGCGCGTCCAGGCCGTCCTTGCGTGAGGGCCCTGAGTCCAGGACTCCCGCGTCCGAGGTCTGCGAGTGAGAGGGGGATGAATGGCGCCTCGCATTGTCTTTCACGCGGGGTCGACTATGAGTGATTCGCGGATGAAGGCGTGGCTACGCATTCCCAGACAGTGAGGTCCTGCTTCACTGCCATCGAGTAAGGCGCCATGTCATCTTGGCGAAGCAAGCCTGGACAGTCCTCGGCGCCACAGCCGCACAAGGAAGCGACGAGCGCCTGCGCCATGCCAATTGACCGCATCATTCCGTGTCGATTCATCACGGTTCCCCCGGAACCAGGCAGCACATGGTGGACGGAGTCCATCACGGCACGAGCATGAGCGACGCGCCGCAAGGCATCCAGGTGCGGAGAGAAACCACCATCGTGTATGTGACAGAACAAGCGCGGTGCCGGTCCGAGCCCACCACGTCAGTACGTTGGCCTCGTGCGTCACCGCTCACCGGGCACACCTCTAACGACTGCGCTGGACGCGCCTTCGTTACCGCAGAGGAATTCCGGCGACCCCTGATGGAGTGGCCCCCGGTACAACGAGCACTGGCTGCTAGAGAATCACGAGTTCCGCTCACCGAGGTAAGCCCGGCGAGCGTTGATGCAGAGGCAGGCGGCCGAACGGCCACCTACCCAGTGTCTCAACAATCCGGTGCGGTACACCAGCGGTGTGCTCGCCGGACTGTGGTCGCGCGCAGGGCTGAAGTCCGGGCGCTACGACTTGCGCATCCACGCCCAGGCGCGAAGCCTCTCCCTGCCGCCGTCTTCCTGCCGGATTCACCCGGCAGGAGAAGACAGAGGCGCTGGCACGTTGGCGACAATCGCACCTCAAGGAGAGCGAGTCCGCTCCGGGAGAGCAGCGCTCCGCCTGACGCGCAGCGCTTCGTTGCCTCGCGCCAGGCTTTGCGCCTCGGGCAACGCACGAGGCCGATGTCGAGCCTCATCATCTGTCGAGCCCCCAGCGGCGCCACGCCGCCGAACTCGGAGGCCAGCAGCCGGATGCCCCGGCGCGGCACCTGGCCCTGTCTCATCGAGGCCCAGAATCATGAACCGGGCGCGCTCCACTCACCTGGAGAGGTGAGTGATACCGCTGCCCTTCCCCCTCACGGCCCCGTCGATTCGCGGAGGCGGGCGGATGCATGCCAGGAACTGTGTCCATGGCACTCAAGTGCCTGACGGTGGATGTCGGGACGACGTTGGCCATCCGCGTCTTGCGCGCCGAGCGGTGGAGAGCGTGGAGTGGCGTCGTGCATTCCATGAGGAGGGCGGCCCATTCCGGGCTTCATCGTGCTCCTCGGGGGGAGACACTCGATGCGAAGCCGTTCTGGTGTGCTGCGGTCTTGGGGGCTGGGCGTGACGCTGGCCTTGTCGCTGGGAGCATGTGGTGTGGAGTCCCTGGAGGAGACGGTACGTCCTCTGGAGAATGAGGTGTCGCAAGAGGACAGCGGGGCGTTGACGCGTGAGCGTCCGGAAGCCTCGTTGACGTGGGACCCGTATGCGGACGCGGTGGCATCAGGCACCACGGCGACGGTGCTCAACGCGAGCGCAGCGCTGGGCGCTCCGGACGGGCAGGCCGCGACACTGCTGGGCTTGCTCAACACGGCGCTGGTGCTGGACCTGGGCCAGGGAGAGGAAGGCACCGGCGACCTGCGCGTGTATTACCAAGGTCTGTCGTTGGCGCTGGTGGCGCAGGTGGACTTCCTGAAGGCGGACGGGACCTTCATCGGCTCCAGCTCGTTGCACCTGGTGGAGTTGGGCCTGGGGACGCATGTGGCGGTGGCGACGTACCCGGGGAACGTGCCCTATCGATACGTGCGACTGAGGGGCGCAGTGCTCGCGCTCTACCTGGTGGACGCGGTGGAGACGTCGCTACGGGCCTTCTGCGGTGATGGGGTGCTGGGCGGGTTCGAAAAGTGTGACGACGGCAATCTGCTCTCGGGAGATGGCTGTAACAGTGTCTGTGAGGTGGAGCCGGGCTACACCTGCACGGGGCAGCCAAGCGTTTGCGACAACAACTCAGCGCCCACGGTCGAGGACGTCCACGCGACCACCTCCGAGGACATCCCGGTGGACATCACCATCCCCGCGGTGGACCCGGATGGCGACGTGCTCGACTTCTCCTTCACCCTGCCCGGCCATGGAATGCTCACCGGCACGGGGGCGTCGGTGACGTACACCCCGAACGCGAACTTCGCCGGAGAGGACACCTTCCAGGTCACGGTCTCCGACGGCAAGAAGCAGGCAACGGCCACCGTCTCGGTCACGGTGACTCCGGTCAACGACGCGCCCGTGGCTGCGTCTGCCGCTGTGACGGTGGGCCACAACACGCCGACGCCCATCACGCTGGCAGCCACGGACGTGGATGGGGATGCGCTCGCGTTCACCGTGACGGCTCCCGCTCACGGCACCCTGTCCGGGACGGGCGCCCAATTGCTCTACACGCCGGCCGCGGACTTCCAGGGGGAGGACTTGTTCACCTTCACGGCCAACGATGGCGCGCTGACCTCCCATACCGCGACCGTCACCATCACCGTCAGGGGGCCGCCTGTCTGCGGCGACGGCTACATCGATTTGGATGAGGTGTGTGACGACGGCAACCGCGTCGCGGGAGATGGCTGCCGAGCGGACTGCCATGGCGTGGAGGTATGCGGCGACGGACTGGTCGACAGCGTGACGGGTGAGCAGTGCGATGATGGCGGTACGACTCCCGGGGATGGCTGCGACGCCGCGTGCCAACTGGATGCCTTTTCGAATGTGCCCCCCACGCTCATCAGCGGGGCAATGAACTGCACCACGGCCAACTCGAACCCAGGCCGCAAGGCGGCGGTGGATGCACTGGGGCGCTTCTACGTCGTCATGAGCTGCGGTGGCGCGGTCCATGTCAGCGTGAGCGTGGACCGTGGCCACACCTGGGTGGGCCCCACGCCCCTGGGCATCACCAACGCAGCGGAAGTCGCGATTGAAGGCGGCCCCACCGGAATTGCCTACGTCGCGGCCACCAGCGCGGGCACGCTGATGTTCACCCGGACCGTCGACGCGGGAGCAAGCTGGGAGGCGCCGCGAGTCCTCAGCCCGGCGGCCAACCCTACCGTCAGTCTGGATTCCAAGGGCGACGCCCTCTACATCTCCGTCTCGCGAGGCTCCACCGGGGTGAGCGTCCTCCAGAACTTCGCGCGAGGCGCGAATGACTTCAGCGTGACGGAGGTAGACCAGAACAATGCCTACTTCGACGTCGTCGTGGACAAGATCAGCGGAGATGTCTTCTCGGTGAGCGACGACCCCTCGTTCCGCATCCGCCGCAGCAGCGACCAGGGGACCACCTTCGGTCCGCAGAGCTCCCCACCGGGGCAGGCGTTCTTCTCGGACTGGACGGGCTCCAACGGTTTCATCTACGTCACCGGCTCCTTCGGGGACGACAACGTGGACGTCATCCCGATGTCCGCGCCGGGGACAAGCACCCAGGTGCCGGGCCTCCCCACGGACATCGGTCCCGCTCCCCTCCGAGCGATTGACGCGGACGCGCTCGGCAACGGCTACATCGTGTCCCAGCGGGGGACGGGCGACGTCCAGTTGGACCGGATGCTCGTGGGAGCCACCATGATTCTGGCCACGGATGCCAGGACAGTAGGGCCGGGCGCCGCGCCAGCAGTCGCGGCGCTCCCTTCGAACGGCGGCGCCCTGGTGGCCTACACGAACGGCACCAGTGTCTACGCCTCAGTGGTGGTGTACTGAATCCACGGGGTCCCTGATGCGCGCCTTCCAGGTCGTAGGGAAGGCGCGCATCCAGGTGGCCCATGCGGCCTTCAACGCTGAACAAAGGCCCGTGGAGCGGTGGCTCAAGGGGAAGGCTGCAGCGCCTTGCGCTCCTTCGCGCAGACCTGGACCAGCTCCAGCATGCTCATGCTGGCGCCGCCGATGTCGAACTTCTGCGCCTTGAAGTCGGGGTATCGGTTCTCGAGGATGCGCCCCTCCGCGATGCAATCGTTGAGCTGCGAGAGCGCCTCCTTCTTGCGCCCCTTGGAGAGGTGGGCCTTCGCCGCGTCGTAGGCCTTCCGCTGGCCCTCCTGGAACCGGAGCTCCACGTCGACGCGCTTCAGGGGCGCCTGCAGGGCCTCTGCCTTCTGGGCACACTGGGCCATCACGTCCTGGGGCTGGGTGGGGACCCCGTCCACGAGCACGTCGACCGCCGCGAGGCCGGCGTTCTCCTTCACCATCCGGGCGCCCTCGTCCTGGCAGGCCTTGAGCTTCTCCGCCGCGCTCGTGTACAGGGCCCTGCGCTTGCGCAGGTCCGCGGAGGACGCGGCGGATGCCGCTGCCTTGCCGGCGACGTCCAACGCCTCACCGGTCAGCCGGCGCAGCGCCCTCGCCTGCTTCGCGAACTCGAGCGCCTCGACCATCTTCAGCCAGTCGGCGCGCGACCGCTCGGCGGACGCCGCGTAGCTCGCGTCCTGCCGCTCCAGCGCCGCGTGCGTCTCGAACATCTGCATGATCTCGTCGACGCTCTTCGAGGCCGCCTCGACCTCGGCGTCGGTCGCCGAGATGGCCTTGGCGACCTCGAGCTTCTCCTTCGTGGCGGCCAGCCGGGACGCGAGCTGAACCCGGGCATCCGCCGCGGCCAGGACAATCTTCCGCCGGGTGATGCGGTCGTTCAGCTCCGCCATCCGCTCCTTCGACTCCTTGGCGTACAGGGCGTAGTCACGGTCCTTCTTGACGAGGGCGGCACCCGCCTCCAGCACCACGCCAATCTGCTTGACCGCGTTCTCCGCCGCCTGGAGCTGCGCCTCCGAGGGCGTCTCCTTCTGGACCTGGGTGACCAGCGCCACCGCGTTCTTCCGGGCCTCGTCCACCTTCGCGCGCTGCTGCTGCAGGTCGACCTCGTACCGGCGCCGCTCCATCGTCGCCCGCCCGTCCCTGAGGAGCTGACGCGCGTCGGCGGCGACCGGGCTGATGGCGGGGTTCTTCACGTGGACCGTCTCGAGCGTCTTCTCCAGGACGACCATCGCCGTCTTCGCCTCCTCGAACTGCTCGGCCGTCACGGACCGCTTCTCGACGTTCCGCAGCGCCTGGACGACCTCGGCGCGCGCCGCGTCGAGGGTGCGGACCTGGAGCGCCACCTCCACCTCGACGAGCGTGTTCTTCACCTCGGCGAGGTACTGGCCAATGGCCTGGCTCCTCGCCGCCTGCGGCTCGTACTTGTCCACCAGCTTCCGGACGACGAACGCCGCGGTCTTGGCCTCGGAGAGCTGCTCGGGCGCGGGCCGCTTCACTCGGAGCGCCTTGGCGGACGCACGGAGCTCCTCATGGGCAGGCTCCAGCTCCACCTTGACCCGCGAGACACCCGCCTGCGCCACGAGCTCATCCATCCGACGCCTGGCCTGGGTGACCTCGGCGCGGGCCTTCTCCGCCTCCGCGCGATAGGCCTTGTCCTGCGCCTCGAGCGGCCTGCCCTCCTCGAGCTGCTTCTGCAGCGCGGCCACCGCCTTGTCGGTGGCGGCGAACTTCTCATCCGACCAGGCCTTGCCCACCTCGGTGAGCGAGCTCGCCAGGGTCTTGCGGCTCTCATCCAGAAGGCCCCGCTGCTTCTGCGCCGACAGCTGCAGCCACCGCTCGTCGAGCGTCTTCCGGTGACGGGCGAGGGTCGCCTCGACCTCGGTGAGGTACGTGGAGAACTTCGGGTCCTGGCTCTTGAGAGGCCGGCCCTCCTCCGCCAGCTTCACGAGCGCGTCCACCGCGGCGCGGGCGTCATCCATCGCCTTGGAGCCCGGGTCACCCTGGCCGAGCTTCGCCATGCGCTCGTTCAGGGGCGCGAGCGCGCCGTCGATGCGTCGGCGGTACTCGTGGATGTGGACCTTGGCCCGGCGCTCGTCGACGTACTCCCGCTGCGTCCGGAGCTGCTTGCGCGCAGCCAGGACCAGCTTCGCGTACTCGAGGTCCTCCGTCTCGAAGCTCGCTCCGGCGTCGAGCGCGACCTTCAGCGCCTCCACCGCCGCGAGGGCGGCGTCGAGGTCGGCGTTGCGCGGCGGCTCCACTTCGATCCGCTGCACTGCCGTCGCGAGGTCGGCGCGCGCACGCTCCACTCGCTTCGATGCCTCCCCGATGGACCTCGCGGCGCCAGCCTGGGCGGACGCGGCGGAGGCCCCGGCGGAGGCGAGGATGAAGAATCCGAGCAACACCAGCCTTGAAGTGCGTACCATTCACGCAAACCTACTACAGCGAGGCGGAAGAACCCGGCATTGTGTCCGCTCCGCGCCACACATCGGACAGGAGGGTCCCCGAGGTGGGAGCGCGCGACAGAGCCTTGGTGTGGTGGCGCCACACAGCCGCGACATCACCGGCCACGCCGGCGGCATTCACCTCCAGCGGATGATGACCGATACACAGGACGCCCCCATGCGCCTCGTTCCAGGCGCCACGGCTTGCCGTAAGCGGCCAGCCGTGGGTTCAACGCAACCTTCAGAGCGGCTGTGCGCTCAGGGCAGGTACACCTCCGCCGTACCAAGTTGGTGGAGGCCATCTTCGCCACCGACGACGAGCACCCTGCCCGAGGTCAGCAGCGTCGCGGTGTGAGCGCCACGGGGCTCGGCCATGGAGGCGGTTGCGGACCAGGAAGAGGTGGCTGGGTCGTACAACTCCGCGGTGCTGAAATAGCTGCTTCCGTCGCCCCCCGTGACGAGCACCTGGCCCGAATCGAGCAGCGTGGCGGTGTGGCGGGAGCGGCCTTCGACCATGGAGCCAGTCGCGGACCAGGTGTTGGTGCCTGGGTCATACAGCTCGGAGGAAGTGGGCTCGGTGAGCGAATGCCCCCCGGAGATGAGCACCTCGCCAGAGGGGAGCAGCGTGGCCGTGTGAAGGCGATGGCTCGTCACCATGGTGGCGGCTGGGGCCCACGAATCGGTGTCCGGGTCGTATACCTCGGCGCTGCTCAAGTTCCCGGAGCCACTGGCCCCCCCTGAGACGAGGACCTTGCCCGACGGGAGCAAAGTGGCCGTGTGGTCGAAGCGGGCAGTGCTCATGGGGCTGGCATTGACCCAGAAGTTGACGAGCGGATCGTACACTTCCGCGGTGGCGAGAGCGTTGGTGCCATCGGTGCCGCCAGTCACGAGCACCTTGCCCGAGGGAAGCAGCGTCATGGTGTGGCCGTAGCGGCCACCTCTCAGGCGACCGGCAAAAAACCAGGAGTTGCTCGCCGGCTCATACACCTCCGCAAGGTCAAGGGCGCCGACACCTCCCGTGACGAGCACGTAACCATAGTCGAGCAACAGGGCGGTGTGAGCGAAGCGGCCATTGGCCATGGCTCTGACTGGAGACCAGGTGTTGGTCGCTGGGTCGTACAACTCCGCACTGCTCCGGGAATTCGTCCCATCGCGCCCCCCCGCGATAAGCACCTGGCCTGAGTCGAGCACCGTGGCGGTGTGATGGTCGCGGCTCGTGGACATGGCCCCCGCGGACGTCCACCCAGTAACGCGGAGTTGAGCCGTGCCGCTCACGCCATCCAGAGTGGCGGTGATGGTGATGGGCCCGCCCCCAGCCACGCCGCTGACCAGGCCCGTGCCGCTCACGGTGGCAATGGCCGTGTCACTCGTCGTCCACGTCGCGCTGCTCGTCACGTCGCCCGTGGTGCCGTCGCTGTAGCTGCCCTGGGCGGTGAACTGCTGTGACGCTCCCGCAATCACCGAAGCCGTCGCGGGCGTGAGATGGATGGACGTGAGTACGGTCGGAGGAGGAAGGATGGTGAATTGAGCCGTGCCGCTCACGCCCCCCAGGGTGGCGGTGATGGCGACGGGCCCACCCGCGGCCACACCGGTGCCCAGGCCCGTGCTGCTCACGGTGGCAATGGCGGCGTCGCTCGTCGTCCACGTCGCGTTGTTCGTCACATCGACCGTGGTGCCGTCGCTGTAGCTGCCCTGGGCGGTGAACTGCTGCGTGACGCCAACGGGCACAGAGGCATTGGCGGGTGAGACTTGCAGCGAGAGAAGGCGGGCGTCGGTGACATTGAGGGTTGCCTCGCCCGAGGCTTCGTCCGCGTTGACCGTGATGATGGCGCTACCGGGCTTGAGCGCCGTCACTTTGACGGTGCCATCCTGTCGCGGTTCGACGGAGGCCACTTGAGGAGCGGACGATGTCCATTGCGATGAAGTGGAGGCGTCGAGGTCGACGACGCGGCCATCGTCATAGACCCGCTGGGCCTTCGCGATGGTCGTCATTCCCGCGGAGAGGGTGGCCTCCGCGAGGACGACACGGATGGAGAAGTCGTCTGAGGGGGATGGAGACGGACGCTCATCGCACCCCATGACTGCCAACATCCAACAGAAGGCAAGAAGCAAGAACGGTCGGTTTTTCATGCGAAGTGGCTCTGGGTTCATGGTCGGGAAAAGCCCAGACGGCCAGCAGCCAGAGGAGGTGCCGGAGCACGTCAGCTCGGCCACCTCTACTCACAGTGCTATCGCATGGATATTGGACCAAGTGCTTATACTGCGCCGGCTCAGCCCTGGCCCAACCGGTCCACGAACCGCACCAACTCCGCCACCGAGTCCACGTCCAGCTTCTGGATGACGCGGGAGCGGTGCACCTTGATGGTCTTTTCGGTGGTGCCCAGCCGCTGGGCGACCTCCTTGTTGGTCATCCCCTGGGCCACCAGCGCGCAGACCTCGCGCTCGCGGGGAGTGAGGACGGCATGACGCGCATGCAGCGCGGCCGTCTCGGCCCGGCCGGCGCGGGCCGCCGCGTCCTTCGCCAAGGCCTGGGAGATGGCGCCCAGCAGTTGTTGCTCGTCAAAGGGCTTGAGGAGGAAGTCCACGGCGCCGGCCTTCATGGCCCTGACGCTGGCCGGCACATCCCCGTGGCCGGAGATGAAGATGACAGGGAGGTGGCAGCCCTTGGACTCCATGGCCTGCTGCAACTCCAGCCCGTTCAGCCCCGGCATCCGCAGGTCCAGTACGGCGCAGCCCGGCGTGTCTCCGGACAGCTGTGCGAGAAACTCGGAGGGCGAGGCGAAGGGCTTCGTGGCATGGCCGGCAGCCCGCAGCAGCCGCCCCACCCCCCGCAGCACGGACGCATCGTCGTCCACGAGGAAGATGGTGGCGGGGGCTAGTGTCATGAGGAGGACTCCGTGTGAGCCGCTGGAAGCACACACCGTAACAGAGCCCCCTGCCCGGGAGGGCTCTCGGCTTGCAGGCATCCGCCGTGCGCCTCGACGATGGAGCGGCTGATGGACAGCCCCATGCCCAGCCCGTGTTCCTTGGTGGAGTAGAAGGGTTCAAAGATGAGGGCCAGCCGCGACGGCTCGATGCCTCCTCCCGAGTCCTGCACGCTCAGCTCCACCTGCCCCGGGACTGGCGAGGCGGTGCGAACCTGCACCTGGCGCTGGCCCGCGGGGACATCGGCCATGGCATCCATGGCGTTGATGAGCAGGTTGAGCACCACCTGTTGGAGCTGGATTCCGTCCCCCTGAACGGCGGGTAGCGACGGGGCCAGCGCCAGGTGCAGATCCGCGCCGCGCAGGTGCATGTCGTTGACCAGCAGGCGTGCCACCTCGCACACCAGGTCATTGAGTGAGTGGAGCTCCTGCCTTGGCTCCCCCCGCTTGAGCAGCATGCGCATGCGGTGAATGACTTCGCCCGCGCGCTTGCCGTCGGAGATGATGTCCCCGAGGGCCTCGCGCATCTCATCCCGCTCCGCGGGGCTGGCGTTCAGCAGGCGGCGCGCGGCCTGGGCGTTGCTGAGAATCGCGGCCAGGGGCTGGTTGAGCTCATGCGCCAGTGAGGCGGCCAGCTCGCCCAGGGCGGCCACCCGGCTCACGTGGGCCAACTGGTCCAAGGTTCGACGTGCCTCCATCTCCGCGAGCTTCTCCAGGCGTTGACGCTCGAGGAGTTCGGCCTGGGCCCGCATGCGGCGGCGGCGCTCCACCACGAGCCCCCCGGCCACCAGCGCCTGCAGGCCGCTGAACATCAGTGCCCCCAGGACCCACCAGCGGTAGCGCTCCCAGAGCGTGGGCTCGTCGAAGGCGAGCCGCACCCCGTGAGGCACCCGAGCACGGGGGATGGCCCAGCGCCGCAGCGCGCGGGCATCGACCGTCAGCGTGTCCACGGATGCCGGCTTCAGGGGCGCGAGGAATTCCTCCTGCGCTCCCCGCAACACGCGGGAGGTGAGCATGCCCAGCTGTTGGCCCACGGCCTCGTAGCTGACGAGCGCTCCGCCGACAAACCCCAGCCCCAGGACGCTCTCGTGGAGGGCGAAGCAGGGCCGGTTGCTGGCGGAGAGAAACATGCGTGCGATCTCGCGCCCCACGAAGGGTCTCCCGCTGGTATCGGTCATGAAGCTGAAGGTGAGGACCGTGGTGTCGTCCGGCAGGGTCCTCGCGCGCTGGAGCAACTCGGACAGCGGCAGGTTGCTCAGGTCGATGAACTCCAGCCCCCGCTGCGCCAGCAACGGTTTCAGCTCCCGCACCATCTGCTCCTGCTGCGCGCGTTCCCAGGGACTGGAGCCGTTGACGAGCGCCAGCCTCCGTGTGCCGGGCAGCAGTTGCAGGGCGAGCTCCGCGGTGGCCCGCATGTCATAACGCAGCCAGAGGCCCGCCACCCGCTCCGGGCGAGGCTGCTGCTCCCAGAGCCGCTCGTCCTCGGAGAGGACAATCATCGGGATATCCGGCCACAGCTCCCGGCGCAGCTGCAGGGCCAACTGGATAGTGTCTGAGCGGAAGGCAATGAGGGCATCCGGCCGACGCTCCTGGTATTTGGCCAGATACCAGGTGTGCAGGGCGTGTGTGTAGGCAGCCCCCCGAGCCCAACCCATATCCAGGCTCTCGACGTCCAGCGTGATTGGGCCGCCCTGGGCCTGCCACAAGGAGGAGCGGAGACTGGCGACGAGCGTCGCCATGGCCGGCAGCGCCGTATCCTCGGGAATGAACAGGAGCACGGACTTTTCAGCCGGACGCGCCTCCTGGGCCACCGCCAGGGGGGACAGCAACGATAGGAGGCAGAAGACAAAGACGATGCGCCAGGACATGGTGGACACTTTGACCGTAAGAACCCGCCGTTGTGCCTACCCAAAATTCGGTCGCTGCATCATGAGTGCGCCACGACGCGCGTCATGACGGGCGGGCGATGCGCACGACGAGTCGCTGGGTCCTCACGCCGTAACAATCTCCTTGCCTGCGTGTGGGCACACCCAGCCCTTCCTGCGAACGCAGCCAGGATGACGCAGCACGCGCGGGTCTACGAGGGCGCTGTTGAAAGGAATGTCAGGGGCCGGGTCAACGGACCGCATCCGGGTCGGCAGAACGGATCGCGACTCCTGAGCGCTCAGGACTGGCCGCTTGCGGCCGATTGCTCTTTGCCGGCGTGCGGAGGGAGGGGCCAGGGCGCAGAACCGTTCAGGTTTCGGCGCAGCCGACCCTTGACGCTCCCGAGCACGCAGGCTGGTCGGACTGCTCGGAACTGGGATCCGAGGAGATTGCCGCCGGACTCCCCTCCTTCGCCGCTGCCTCGCCATGTCTGGCGAGGCAGTCAGCGATGAGAAGGCGCACTCCACCGCCGCCTTCACCCAGAACTGCTGCGCCAGCAGATGTTCGCGAACCCGTCTTTCAATCTTCGCATCCAGCGTCGCGGGGTTTTCGTGCGCATCCGTCACGGGTTGCACACCGCAACGAGGGCCTTCCCCTTGAACGGTTACTCGGGTGCATCCTCATCCTCTTGAGGCAATTCTGAGTTCATCGCTAGCGTGTCTTTGAACTTCCGCAGAGCGCTTGAAGCCCCAGTCTGGTGATGAGGTACGGGCCGCCCTTCACCGAGGAGACGAGCTTTCGCCGCTTCAACTGCTGGAAGACCTCCAGCGTGCAGAGCGACAACTGCCAGCCCTCTGGCGTGACACACGCCACATGGGTCAACTTCCCGTTCTCATCCTTGTGCTTCAGAATACGCCCGCCCTGAGCCAGCACGTTCAGGACGCGCAGCTCCTTGCGTGAGACGTTCACGGAGGAATCCTACCAATTTGATGCGGGAGAGGGGCACACGACGCCCCCTTCGGCTGTTTCAGCAGCCGATGTCCGCCCAGTGTGTGGGCGGGGCCTCAGGGTGATCTAGGCCTCCTGCGCATCAACCTCGAACGTCAGCGGTTTGCCTCGTGGTAACGAGGGGACCGTGGGTTGTCAAGTGACAGGGCCCGCATCCCTGGCGAATACTTCGGAGGTAAGCGTTCAGGGGGGCGGTTACAGAAGGAACATGCCAGTAGCCGGCGGGAGGCTTGTCGCTCGCTGATGCGGCGTGGCGCCCCCCTCCTTCGTATGCGGTGCAGGCTCTATGGGCCCACCCACCGCAACATCACTGCGATGTCGCGGCATCCATCCAAGACCGAAGGAGTACAACGTGAGCAGGCCGATTACTCCAGACATGAGAGTGACTGGCCAATTCTGTGGCCAGGTCCGCTCCCCAGCCCATTGGCCACACCACGAACAGCGCGTCAGCTAATCATGGTTTGCAATCTCGCCGTCTCTCCGCCGATCAGCAGCAGGAGTGACGCCTTCGGGCAGCACGACTGCCGCCTTGTCAGGACCGGGGCCTGGGCTCGGTGTGGAGAAGCGCCGGAGCATTCGCTCCAGCAACATGGGTGCTCCGCCTCGCAAGTACGACACCGCGATGACACCCGCGAACCCAGCGAACGCCACCCCCATGGCGGCTAGCGCGGAGAGGCGGTTGCCGTAGCCCGCGACGGAGAGCCCCACCAACAACAGCACATGGCCCAGATACCAGGTCAACGCCAGACGTCCCGTGGACACCAGCGCCTCCCGAATGCATCGCGGGACGTGGTTCCCCAGGACGAAACTGCCACCCAGGACCAAGCTGGCGATACCCAGCGCGGAGAGCATGAACAGCGGCATGGAAGGAAGGGAGTGCGTGCCGAGGAGCGCCGCTACGACGGTTGCTCCCAGGCGCTCGCCCATCGCGCTTTGAATCGCGACCTTCACCAGCCCCGCAGAGACGAACTCCGACAGAACGAACAGACAGATGCCCGCCCACAGCATTCGCCACTGCGTGGCCCTGTCGCGCCAGTCGAGACGGGCCAGCCGCAGGCCCAGCACGAAGAACGCCAACCAGGGGAGCAAGGGACGAAAGCCATCAACCACCAGGTTGAGGGCAAAGCCGGATGGAGTCCAAAGGCCCCGGTACGTGAGCGTTGCCCAATCCCAACGGGCATCCCAGTCCACGAAGACGGCCGCGAGCGGAGAGATGAGGATGAGAGCGGCCACAAGCCCCGAGAGAGCCTTGGATGACCAGCGGTGCAACCACGGCGAGGCCAGGAGCGCGACGCCGTAGAGCCGCAAGATGTCGCCGGGCCACACGATGAGGTTGAGAACTCCCAGCACCCACAGGAAGAGGGCTCGACGCCACAGCACGCGGCGTGAGTCGGTGGTTTCCCTCCGCGAGAGAAGCTGCCCCACTCCCAGGCCCGCCAGGAGGACGAAGGTGGCGGCGGCGCGCCCTTCGGTCAGGTTGAACACGATGCGCTCCCAGCCCGAAAGACCCGAACTGGGAGGCCCCAGGACGAGGAACGCGTGCACCACGAACATCCCGCAGATGGCGCAGGTTCGAGCGATATCAATGCCCTGAAGCCGCTCCGAGGGATTCGGGGTCATCGTGGGCGCGCCTTCCTGGCGCCAGCGAGGTGCCCCGTGCCATGGCCGTGAAGCAGCGTCTCGTGAAGCGTTCGAGCGGCATCGTTCGCGGCGAGGTCACCTTGGGCGACCGCCGTCCAGGCCGCGTACAGAAGCGCCTCGAAGGTGGCGAACAGCCACGCGCTCGGGAGGTCCTGGCGCAGCACGCCTGCGTCCCTGGCGCGCAGCAAGATGCGCATGATCTGTTCGTCCACCCGGGCTTCGGCGGCCTTGAGCGAGGGCTCCTGGCTCAGCTCGGAGACGACCAGGAGGAACCGGAGCCTGTCGCCCCATGGGGCCAGTGCGCCCACCAAGGACTCCAGAGCCACATCGGGAGCCTGCCGCTCGAACCGGTGCGCCTTCAATGCCTGTTCGAGCTGCACCAGCGAGTCCAACCCCGCCTCGCGGAGGAGTTCCTCGCGAGAGCCGAAGTACCGGTGAAGTGTCGCCCGTCCGACCCCCGCGGACCGGGCCACATCGACGAGTGGCGCGGAGGGGTCCACCGCGAACGCACGAGCCGCCGCGCTCAAGATGCTCGCTCGAGTATCCGAGCCAGACACGACAGGCGGAGTTGCACTGATTCTTTTTCGTCCCACATGAGACACTTTAGTCTCACCCAAGATGTAAAGCAAACCTCGGGCCCGCGCACGCTCCTGTGCCTACCCAAAATTCGGTCGCTGCTTCATGGGGCATCAAGTCTGCATCCCGCGTTGCGACCAGGCGGGCGAAGCCACCGGCGCGGAGCGTTGAGCGCCGCCCCCACCACGCTGGAACCAGGGGTCTCCGCCTCCGCAGAGTGCGGACCATCTGCTCCTCGGTAAGCCTGTGCTTCCCCTCGACCGACCTGCCTCCTGGCCGCGAGGACGCTCTTACTCTTCGACGGGTCCGAAAATTGGGGAGCAGCTCAGTGCGCTTGGTGGGGTTCCCTATCAGTCATTCCTGATGGCGCTTCCACTCGTCGTACAGTCCGTGCTCGTCCGCCGGGCGCAGAGGCCGCAAGGCGAGGGACTGGGCTTGGGGCTCGCGGGTCAACTGCGCGTAGATCGGCGCTGTGGAGAGGCCGAAGGCTTCGCCCTCCTCGTTGGAGTAAGCGAAATAAGCGCCCTGGATTCCGCACAGGTACATGGCGGCCAGACACATCGGGCAGGGATGACCACTGGCATAGACGACGCAGCCGCTCAGGCTGGCGCTACCGAGGCTCTGGCTCGCTCTGCGAATGGCCAGAAGCTCGGCGTGGGCGGTGGGATCCTTCGTCTGATTGACCTCGTTGACCGCACGCGCGATCACCCGACCGTCGCGCACGAGCAAGGCCCCGAACGGACGGCCACCGGACTTGACGTTGGTGCGAGCCAGGGCGATGGCCTCGCGCATGAATTCTTCGGCGGACGGCTCCATCAGCGACCTCCAGCGGCTACGAGCATCTTGGCAATCGCGTCTTGTTTGCGCTCGCGGGCGTGTTGGAGCGGCGTGACGCCGTTTCCGTCCGCCAGGTTGACGTCGGAACCGCCGTCAATCAGGAGGCGTACGATCGCCTGGTGACGTGGCCCGCCGTCGCTGAGGAGGATTGCCTCGAGCAGTCCAGTCCAGCCCAGGCGATTGACGTGGTTCGGATCGACGCCGGCTTGCAGCAACGTCTTCACGACCTCCACGTGGCCGCGTTCACAGGCCGGAATGAGCGCGGTGCCGCCGTAGCGGTTGGTGCTCTTCAAGTCGGCGCCGTTCTTCAAGGTCAGGTGCAGGAGCTCCAAGTACCCCCGTGCTCCGGCCAGGAGGTAGGCGCTGTCGAGCTGGTGGTTCTGGAGGTTCACGTTCGCTCCTGCCTCGATGAGGGTGCGGGCGGCAGCCACGTGGTTCCCGGCGGTCGCCAGCAAGAGCGACGTGTTGCCCGCGGAGTCCCGGGCGTCAACGGCCGCGCCCTGGGCGCAGCAGCTCGGAGACCGCCGCCGCATCGCCCTTTTCCGCGGCCTGAAAGAGCGCCTCGGGAGAGCCGCCGTCCCCCCGCTCCCGCAGAAGCTGCGCAGGCCATCGTGAACAGCGTCATGAGCATCACCCTCCAAATGTTCGCCAGGGGCACGACTTCACCTCCTGGCGAGGTGCTCTAATCCCCGGCCATTTCATATGAAAACGAAATACTAGAATGCCCCATAGTGGAGTTCTGAATAGTTCAACCGAGAGCTCTTCGTGGAGACCCCCGCATGCTCGATCTCTTCTTGCTGCGAAGCTTCGTCGCGGTCGCCGAAACGGGAAATTTCACCCGGGCCGGCGAGCGCCTGCACCTGACCCAATCGACCGTCAGCCAGCAGCTCATCCGCCTTGAGCAGAGCCTGGGTTGCCGGCTGCTGAACCGCAGCCAGCGTCACGTAGTGCCCACGGAAGAGGGGGAGCGCCTGCTTGGCTATGCGCAGCGGATCCTTCGCCTGGCCGAGGAAGCGGCCGTCGAGTTGAACCCCAGCGGCAGCGGCGGTGTGTTGCGATTAGGCCTGCCCGAGGATCTCGGGGGCGAAGCGCTGATGCCGCTGCTGACGCGCTTCGCAGCCGAGCGACCGCGCTTGCGTCTGGAGGTCGAGTGTGGGTTGAGCCACCACCTCTTGCGCCTCTACCGCAACGGCGAGCTCGATCTGCTGCTGGTCAAGCAATGGGGCGCCGACAGCGACTCCCAGGGGCGCTGGGCGGAGTCCCTGTGCTGGATCGACAGCGCGACGCAGCCGGTGACGGCAAGGCACCAGGGTGGAACGGATGCTCTGCCGCTGGTGGCGTTCCCCGTGGGGGCACTCTATCGGCAGGACATGATCCACGCGTTGGAGAGCCGCGGGCGTGCGTGGCGGATTGGCTACTCGAGTGCCAGCCTCGCGAGCCTCTGCGCGGCGGTGAGCGCTGGGCTCGGCGTCAGTCTGTTACCTGCGAGTAGCGTGCAGTCCGGCCATCGCGTGCTGGGCGAGAAGGATGGCTTTCCTGCCGTAGACGGGCTCGAGCTTGCCCTCTACGCCCGTTCGAATCTCGGCGCCGTCGGCCGTACCCTGCGCGACGAGCTGTCCGACCTTTGCACCCAGCGTGCAGAAGCTGCGGCTCGTGTTTGCCTAGGGACAGAGTGAAGGCCGCCGTCGTGCACGTGGATTCTGATAGGGACCGAGGCCCGCGCAAGGCAAAGCGCCACACGCGGGCCTCGGGACGACCGGTCTCAGCAGAACCAGCCGTTCTGCACCTGGCCGTCCACGCCACAGTTGCCCCAGGCGTGGCCGGAAACCCACTCACTGCCACCGCTATACACGGTGAAGGTCTGCCCGCGAGTCAGCGTACAGGTCGAGCCATTGGAGCGGTGCACCGTCAGGTCGTTGGCACAGACCGTGAGCCGCTTCCCGTTGTCCCACGTCTGCGCGTAGTAGTACGGGCCCGCCATCGCGGTCACCGAGCCCTCGCCATCCTTCTGCGGCGCGGTCGCCACTGGCACCTCCTGCAGGGTCTCCGGAGCGTGCTCCTCGCCTCCACAGCCAACGAGAAGGGCAGTCGCAGCGAGCATGGATGCAATCAAACGCATGGGTGTACTCCAATGAGGGGGCGCACATACCAAGCCGGCTAATCCGGCTATGCCAGTTTACGACAGGATTTGATTCCTGCCAATGCATCCGCAGTCTTGGTGGTTCCTGGAGCGACCTTTTTCTGACAATTCAATAGGCGCTAACTCCTAACGCCTTGCGTTGGAGATTTTCGGACACTGCGTCATATCCCAGCTTTCTCGGCGAAGGCGTCTCCACGCATGCGCTTCCACTGAGGCGTGGGCTCATCTCCAGTCGGGAGTGTTGCCAATAACGTGCTGTCTTCCGACGAAGTTCACCGTTGAGGCGTCTCCATACGAGCGCGTTCGTCAGGAACATGCGCACGCTGGCTGAGTTCGTCACGCGCACGACGACCGACTGCACCGCGTGGAACTACTGATGCTTCATTGACGCCACCTTCCCGGGTTGGGGGCGCGGCGGGCTTCGTGCTCGGGACTCCGCCGCTGGTGTCCGGCATGTCCGATATGGCGGTGCTCGGCATGCGTTTGACCGGCACCTCGAAGGCCCCAGGTGTATCCCATGACAAAGACACACAGGCCCACCTTGCTGCTGGCCATGGTGCTGCTGGCGTGTGGGGACCCATCCCTCACAGAGCCTGCCTCCTCGGAGCAGTCTGTGGTCGCCCTCGAGACCGCGGCGGAGCCAGAGGACATCCTCGCCCGGCTCCAATCCATTCCCGGGCTCAGCGTTGTCCTCGAGCAGCCCTCGCCCTTTCCGGGCACGCGCTTCTTCCTGCTACAGCTCGAGCAGCCCGCAGACCACGAGCGTCCTCACGGGGAGCGCTTCCAGCTCCGGATGACGCTCCTTCACCGCTCGGTGGACGCGCCCATGGTGCTCTCCACCGAGGGCTACATGCTGGCGCCCAGGCCCTGGCAGGCCGAGCCCACCGCATTGCTCGGTGCCAACCAGCTCTCCGTGGAGCACCGCTTCATGGGGACATCCGTGCCGGCATCCCGGGATACGCGGCTGCTCACCATCTACCAGGCCGCGAGCGACAGCCACCGCGCCGTCCAGGCCTTCAAACCCCTGTACCCCGCGCGCTGGCTCTCCACCGGAGGCAGCAAGGGCGGCGTGACGGCCGTGTATCACCGCTATTTCTACCCGGATGACGTGGACGCCACCCTGCCGTATGTCGCGCCCAGCAACCATGGGCTGCGCGACGTGCGCTACGTCCACTTCCTCGCGAAACTGGGGGATGCGGACTGCCGCGCGAAGCTGGAGGCCTTCCAGCAGGACGTGCTGCTACGCCGCGGGGAGCTGCTGCCCTTCGTGGACGCGCTAGGTACGAACTGGAACACCGGCTTCACCGTCGTGGGCGGTCCGGACCGCGCGCTGGAGTTCTCCGCCGTCGAGGCATCCTTCTACTTCTGGCAGTACGGCACCGCGTCCGCTTGCGCGAGCATTCCCGCACCCGGCGCGCCGGCGGCGGAGACATTCGCCTTCCTGGACGATGTCGTCGGCGTTGCCTTCACTTACTCGGACCGATTCATCGCCCCCTTCGAGTACGCCTACTACCAAGCCGCGACACAGTTGGGCTGGTCGCGCTACCCCGCGAATCATCTGCGAGGGCTTCTGCGCTACCCAGGGGAGAACACGCCCGACGTGTACGTGAGCTTCCCTGTGACGGAGCCGTTCGACATGAGAGCCATGCTGCGGGTGGAGCACTGGGTCCGCAACCACGGCAAGCGGATGCTCTTCATCTACGGGGAGAATGACCCGTATTCCGCCACGGCATTTTCCGTGCGCGAGGGCAACGACTCGTTCCGCTTCTTCGCTCCGGAGGGCAACCACGGTGCGAGCATCGGAGGCCTTGCCGAGCCCGAGCGGGCCCTCGTCCTGGAGCGCCTCTTCACGTGGATGGGGATGAGCGTTCCCTCCGCGGAGGTTCGCGCGCAGGCACTCGAGCACGCGACCGAGGCGGCGACTCTTCGAAGCCCGCTGCGACATGGGTACCACGAGGCCACCTTCAGCAACGCGTCCAACCGCAGGACGATGGCGGAGTCACTCCAAGCCCCAAGGGCCCGCCGGTGATGCCCACCCCCTCACGGCGGGCGCCAGGGAACTGAACCTCACGACAGCGGACCCCGTGCTTCAGGAGGCCCCATGGCGGAGCCCCTCCGTGATGAGGGGCTCTCCCCTCACTCCAGGCCCGTGATGTCCGCGCTCAGAAGCAACTCTTCTGCCCCAGGAGGGACGTGTTCGTCTTGAACTCACAGGCGCAGTTGCTCACCATGCACTTGAACGAGGCGGACTCCTCACACAGCGACTCGACCTTGCGCCAGGCGACGACGGGCCTCTCCCAGGTCAAATCCTTCGTATAGAGAACGCCGTTCTTGACCGCGAAGGCGTGCTCCCAGGTCCAGGATTCGTTCGCGGTTTCATTCTCGGTGTTTGAGCAGCGGCTCGTGATGGTCATGACCAGACGGTCGTTCTCCACCTTCCAAGTCCCCAGATCGTTCCTCAAGTCCGCCTCAATCAGGAGGACGGACTTCCCCTTGATGAGCATGGCAAACGGATAGCTGGAACCGCTCTCCCTGCGATAGAGGCCGTCGCTCAGCTTCCCCCCGTTCAGCGGGGGAGCATCCGTCACCTCCGCGCCGTCCGCATCCCACGTGCTGCACCAACTCACGGTGTCACACTTGAGCGCGGAGTCCGAGCCGCCTCCGCCTCCGCCTCCACCTCCGTCCCCCTCCCCTTCGCTTGAGTCGCCACACCCCACCACCAGCATGGACAGAAGCACCAGGTACCGTGTCGCCGCCTTCATGTCGTCCTCCCAGGAGTCCTCAGGGAGCCCCCATGCCCCCCCTACTGACTGGAAGAGACAGGCCGTGCGACACCGTTGCGTGAAATCGACCAACATTGTTGCAGCCCCCCCGGGACGGCGGCGCCGTTGATGGGCCGCGGAGAAGCTGCGGAAGCTCTCCGACACAGAGGTGCCCGGCGACAGCGTGTCGGGGCTGGCTCAGCACCAGGTGGACTCCGCATCCGTCGCAGTAGGTGCATCCCGGCTCTGTTACCGTCGCGCTGCCATGATTCTCGCGCGCCAGCCTCGGAGCCCCACTCTGGCTCCTCTCGTGGAATCCCTCTGGACATACGACGGGCAGCTCGCCCACGGCTTTGAGCGCATGCTGCCGTCGGGCCGGATGCAGCTCCTCGTCAATCTTCATGAGGACGCGTTCCGGGACTACAGGCTCGACGGCCGCCTTGCACACAAGACTCGTGGTGTAGCGATTCAGGGCGCCCACAGCGCACCGAGAGTCGTCGACACGGCCTCCCAGCGCTCCATCTGCGGGGTGAGCTTCGCCCCCGCGAGTGCGTCGCCATTTCTGGGCGTGCCGGCCTCCGAGCTTACCGGGAAGCTCATCGACCTCTACGAAATCTGGGGGCGTGACAGCCCCCTCCTTCGTGAGCGCCTGCTGCAAGCCCCCACTCCCGCGGCCCGGCTCGACGTGATCGAGGCGGCGCTGCTCGCACGGGCACGCTCGTCGACGCCTCGCGACGAAGCAGTGGCGGTCGCGTGCTCGCTGTTGATGGGCGGCGCGAGCGTCCGGGCTGTAGGAGTTCGACTCGGCCTTTCGCCGCGCCGGCTCATTGAGCGGTTTCAAGTACATGTCGGCATCAAGCCCAAGCTCTTCGCGCGCATCGCCAGGTTCCAGCGCGTGCTCGAATCGACCGGAGGGGAGCTGACCTGGGCTACCTTGGCCGGTGAGCACGGGTTTTCGGACCAGGCCCATCTGGTCCGCGAGTTCAGGGCATTCTCGGGAGCCACTCCCGTCGCGTATCGCCCTCGGTCGGATGAGGCCCGGAACCACGTACCTCTCGACGAGCGGCAATTTCCTTCAATACGAGGCGGGCCGCCCCGGGGCACATTGCGCCAATGTCCCCAAACGAAACCCTGACCGAAGTCCAACCGCGTCCCCTTGAGGACCGATCGTACGGCAAGCACGAGGGTCGCGTGCGCGACCTGTTCAGCCACATGTGGCATCTCGGCAGCCAGACGGAAGCGCTCACGGGAGAAGCGCCTCGCAAGCAGAGGGTCCCATCGAAGCACGACAAGGAGGGGCAGTCGTGAAGGTCCTACGTATCGTCACCAATGTGGGCGCGACGACGCCAGCCGCCGCCAAGCGATTCTACCGGGACGTCCTCGGGCTCGACGTCCTGATGGACATGGGGTGGATTGAAACCTACGGCTCAAGCGAAACGATGACTGTGCAGATTAGCTTCATGTCGCAAGGGGGCTCAGGCGCACCAGTGCCAGACATTTCCATCGAGGTCGACGACCTCGATGCGGCCCTCACTCGGGTGAAGAAGGCGGGAATCCCGATAGAGTATGGACCGGCTGACGAGCCCTGGGGCGTGCGCAGATTCTTCGTGCGCGACCCGTTCGGAAGGCTGGTGAACCTGCTCATTCATCAACGTTGAGCCATGCGGGGCTTCGAGCCGCACGCGGTGCTGGCTACGAGCACGGCGGAACCTGCCGCCACGGCTCACGCACAACCGACTCGTGCTGGAGAGCCTCCTGAGCCGAGATTTTTGGGACGCCGGTAGGCACCTCCCCTCTTTCTCCTCGAACACATGGGCAGCCATCCGCCGGCTGGCGGATGGCTCGACGCCGTCCACGCCCATCGCGAAGCGAAGAGAGGAATCTCCACATGCCGCCGCCCCCTGTCCGCCGAGACCCGCCGAAGCCGCCGCCCGTCAAGCCTCCGCCCGCGCCCCTACAGCCGCCCAAGTCGAAGCGCGCGCCGGCCACACAGAAGCCCATCCCGGCGGCGACACAGCCGCCCAAGGACTCCTTCAAGCCCACGAGCCCCGGGACGACGCCCCCTCGGGTGCAAATGGGGCCCTACGTCCCCGGGCATGAGCCCAAGAACGACAAGCCCCAGACGCAGCCAGCTCCCGCGGCCCCAAAGAAAGAGGAGCAGGAGTCGAAGGGGCTCGAGAACTGGGAGACGTATCCCAAACCGCTGGACGCGACGGTAACAGCCCGCCAGCAGCTCCAGGATGGCAAGGACCGAGTCCAAACCTGGAAGGACAACCGAAGCGCGGGGCACGGTCTCGCGAAGACCATGAAGGAGGGCGTGAAGGACAACTTCGCCAAGTCCATCGAGGGCGGCAAGAACCCAAAGGACCTGGACAATGGCCTAGGAAGGCTGGGCAAGGCCAACACGGCCATCAAAGGCGGCGTCGGCGCCTACACCCTCGTCGATGAAAAGGTGAGTGATGCCTACAAGGCCCTCGCCACCGGGGGGCTGTCGAGCAGCAATCCCCAGGAGCGCAGCGAAGCCCTGGATGCGCTCGCCAGTGCGGGCAAGACCTCCACCGAAACTCTGAAGGCGGGGCTCGAGACAGCACGAGACCTCGAGAAGTACGGGAGCGCGACCCGGGCTGCCAACTTGTCCCTCAAGGCCGCCGCCCCGGACCTGAGCATCAAGGGGCGGCTCAAGATTGCTCACAACCTCTCCATGAAGGCGTTCAACCATGCGGACACCGGGGATGTGGGCACCGCTGAGAAGTTCGAAGCGCTCAAGAAGGCCAGTCGGTCCTCCACGACGGACATCGCCGCCGAGGCGCACGGCGAAAGCAACAACAAGGCACAGAAGCGGCTCAACCAGGGAATCAAGACAGGCGCCGAGAAGACCGCGGACAGCGCGTTCGACGCGGCCATCGAGAAAGGCGCCAAGGCCGCAGGCGGAAAGCTGGCCAAGGTAGCGGGACGATTCGTGCCCGGCGCGAACGTCGCCGTCGCCACCTTCGACATCGCCACAGCCATCGCGACGTCCAACTCCAAGGACGCCAGCCCAGGCAAGAAGATAACAGCGTGGACAACCGCCGCAGGCTCCGTGCTCGCGGCCACGAACATCCCGGTGGTGAGTCAGGTCGGCGCGGCCTTCTCTACTGTCTCCGACCTCGTCGGAAGCTTCTTCTAGGAGCCCTCCATGCACTCGCCTCCTGACAAGTCCAACCCAGGCCAGCCGCTCTCGATTGGGGAGTTGCAGGGCATGGGGCTGTTGAACCAAGCGCCGGGAGCGATCGCCTTCCGCAATGCGACGAGCCCTCGACTTCCGCTCCCCCGCGAGACCCCTTCGCTGGAGGAGCTCCGGGTGAAGATGCCGGAGCTCGGGGGAATTTCGCCCGAGGCCATCCTCGATCGCTTCGCCACGCTGTGCCGCGCGGTGGCGCCACGCAGGGAGCGCGAGCCGGGCGAAGCCGTTGACTCCGGAGACGACGTGCTCCTGGACGTCGTCGGCTTCGCCAACGGAAGGCTCATCCCGTTCTCCGCCCGCGCGGGATGGCGGACGGAAGCCACACCCGACCCGCTGCTCCCCGGCTTCTTCGAAGCCCTGGTGCAGGCCCGGGTTGGCGAGTCCGTCGCGGTGGACCTCGTCCTGCCCGATGACTACGCGGTGGAGTCCCTCCGTGGCGTCCCTGCTCGCTTCGACGTGAAGGTGAAGGCGGCCTACCAGGTGACGCTCCTGGGGGAGTCCTCTCCAGAACTCTTCGCCGCGCTGGGACGCGGAGGCACGCTCGACGAGGTCATGGAGTACATCGCCGGGGAACTCATCGCCCAGCGGGACGCGCGGTACCTGTGGGACTTCCAGGACCACGTGATGAGGGAGGTGGCTCGGCGCACGCATGTCGAGGTGCCACGGAGCCTCATCGACGAAGAAATCCGCCAGCGGTGGGCCGAGGCCGAGTATCCAATCCTGGTGGGCCTGGGCCTACCGAACGAGCGGGTCCGGGAAGGACTTGATGGCTGGCTGCTCGACGACTCCACCCGGAGCGAAGTGGAGTACCGGCTGCGGCTGGCGCTTGGGCTTCGGGCCATCGCCGAAAGAGACCACATCCAGTCCGATCGGGAGTCCGCGGAGGAGCTGTTCAGCAGCCTCGCGGAGAGAACCCAACTGAGCCGTGGTGAGCTGGGGCGCCTGCTCCAGTCCGACAAGAACCTCGGCCGGAGGTTCGACACGCTGACGATGCACACGGCGGTCGTCAGCCACATCCTGTCCAAGGCCGACGTTTCGCGGGAGTAACGGCAAGGCCATCGGCCTGGGGGCGGAGGGAGAAGGCGCTCGGCTCGAAGAATGGGGGGAAGAGCACGTCCGGGGAAGACGGCCTCGACGGCGGTGCAAGGCCCCCCACACCTTCGCTCCCAGTGTCACCGCTTGCATTGGAGCATGAGCCATCCATGCTGAGAGACGAACCGTAAAGGCAGACTTGGGCTTGCCCTGATTCCGTGGCGCTCCCGCACGTGATGTGATTCGCGAGCGAGGGTTCAGGCGGTATCGGGCTCCTCCTTCACCACGGCCTTGATTGTCCTTTGCCGAACACAGTGAACCGCACAGCGACAAGGCAGGAATTCGCCCACGCTGGACTCACGGAACGTCGGAAGCCTCTCTCGGGAATCAAGAATTGAGTGAGGTCCATCTCCGCTCCGTCGCGAGTCAACGCAGTCCTGCCCGTGCCATCGAGGGCAAAGAGGGAATGGGGCAACCTGCGTCCCAAAATTCCCTGGTGACCTGCCTGCACGCACATTCAAGGTCCCGAGCTCTGCTATGTTCGGAAAGCCGGAATGCGTTGCGGAGTCCTCACCCATGCAGTCGTGCCCCCAGGAAACGACGCTGACGGACTTGATTGCCGGGCTGCTTTCCGAAGCGCACCGGGCCCAAGTCCTGGCACACGTCGAGACCTGTGCCGACTGCCGGTGGACTCTGGCAGCGGGAGTGGGCACTCAAGCGCCCTCCAGCGCTCCATCTGCCCCTGGGGAGGCGAATTCCCAGCCACTGCTGCTTGGCGCCAGGCTCTCCCGGTATGTGGTGCGAGAGTGCCTTGGCGCCGGCGCCATGGGCATCGTGTACGCGGCGGATGACCTAGAGCTCGGTCGCCGGGTGGCCCTCAAGGTGTTGCGCCCCAAGGGAAGCCAGCGCGAGGAGCTGCAGCAGCGGCTGCTGCGCGAAGCCCAGGCACTGGCCCGGCTCTCACACCCCAATGTCGTCACCCTCTATGACGTGGGCGCCTACGGAGACGGTGTCTTCCTGACCATGGAGCTGGTGGAGGGCACCACCCTGGCGGAGTGGATGAAGGAGCCGCGTCCCTGGAAGGAGGTGCTCCGGGTCTTCCTTGAAGCCGGCAAAGGACTGGCCGCCGCGCACGCCGCGGGACTGGTGCACCGCGACTTCAAGCCCGCCAACGCCCTCATTGGGAAGGACGGGCGGGTCTTCGTGACGGACTTCGGCATCGCCCGGCTCCTCCAGCAGGAAGAGGGCGCGTCGCACCAGGAGCACATTGAGGCCCCTGTCACTCCCACTGGTCGGCTCACCCGGACGGGCCAGGTGCTGGGCACGCCCGCCTACATCGCCCCGGAGCTGGTGCGAGGTCAGCGCGCGGATGCCCGCTCCGACGAGTTCAGCTTCTGCGTGGCACTCCACGAGGCCCTCTTTGGGGCGCGCCCTTTCCAAGGGGAGACGATGCAGGAGCTGGTCCTGGCCGCGCAGCAAGGGAGGATGAGCCCTCCGAAGCGCGAGGTGAAGGTCCCGACCCGGGTTCGACGCGCCATCTTCCGGGGGCTCAGCCCGAAGCCCGAGGATCGCTTCCCCAACATGCAGGCGCTGCTGGCGGCCCTCGCGCCACCGCCGCACCGGAGACTTGTGCCGCTGCTCGTCACGACGACCGTGGCCGGAACGATGGGCATCCTCGCGGCCTACGGGACGACGGCGCAGCGGCGCGATGACAGCTGTGCACGGGAAGCGGAGAAGCTCGCGGTGGCATGGAGCCCCGCGCGGCGCGAACGGATCCGTACAGCCTTCCTCGCCACCGGCATGACCTACGCAGCCCAGGCCTGGAAGCAGTTCTCGACGGTGATGGACGCCCACACCGCTCAATGGCAGGCGCTTCGCACGGAGGCCTGCCTGGCCGCAACGGGCGACACCGCGGACCAAGCCAGGCAGACCGCCGCGTGCCTCGATGCGCGGCTCTGGCAAATCGCCGCCGTCACGGAGGTGCTGGAAAAGGCGGACGCGCAGACGGTGCAGAACGCGCGCCAACTGACGGCCTCCCTCGAGGGTCTCGTCGGATGCCGCGATACGCCCGAACTCACCAGCCGTCCCCAGCCGCCCGACAACCTCCGCTCCCGCGTGCATGCGGCGCGGCACAAGCTGGCGCAGGTCCGGGCCCACATCGTGTCACACCGGTTCACCGAGGGCCTCGCGGTGACGTCAGCCCTGCTCGAAGAGCAGAAGGGGCTCGGCTACAAGCCGCTGGAGGCGGAGGTATTCCTGGCCCACGGCACCGTCCTCGGGGGCCTCAACAAGCCGAAGGAAGCGGAGGCATTCTTCTACCAGGCCCTGTGGGCAGCCGAGGCCGCGCGTGACGACGAGACGGTGGCATGGGCCTGGCTGGAGCTCATCTGGGCGGTGGGCGAGGAGCAGTCCCGCCCCGACGAAGCGGAGAAGCTCATCCAGCACGCTCGGGCCGCCGTCGAGCGGCTGGGGCGGGAGCGCTTCCCGGACATCACGACGGAACTGCACACGCGCCTGTCGTCGCTGCGAGAGGCGTACGGCCAGCTCGCCGAGGCGGAGCAGGAGGCGCTCCAGGGACTGGAGTTCTCGCGGAGGAGGAATCACCCGGACAGCCTCCGCACGCCCAACCTCATCCATCAGTTGGGACGCATCCGCTTCGGCCAAGGCCGCCATGAAGACGCGCTGAAGCTCCACCGCGAGGCCCTGGAACTGCGCGAGCGCATCCTGGGCGCTGACAATCCGGCCCTCGTGACGTCCTACAACCGGGTCGCCACTGCCTCGCTGGAGGTGGGCCGGTACGCCGATGCCGTCAGCGCCTGGCGCAAGGCCCTGGCCCTTCAGGAGGCATCCTCCAACCCGGAGACCACCCCCATGGGGACGGTTCTGCTGAACCTCGCCGTGGTCTCGCGCGTCGCGGGTCGACTGGAGGAGGCACGCTCCATGGCTGAGCGGGCGCGCGCCATCTTCGAGCGGGCCCGGGGCCCCAACCACGTCACCGTCATCTTCGCGCTCTCAGCGCTGGCAGACATCTCCAGTGATGGGGGCCAGGGCGACGAGGCGCTGGGCCTTGCCACCGAGGCCCTGGAGCGCATCCAGCGTTCACTGGGCCCGGACACGCCACGCGCCGCCCTGCCCCTGACAGTCCGAGGACAGGTGTACCTGAAGGCGGGCCGCCATGCCGAGGCACGACGCGACCTGCTGGACGCGCTCCAGCGGCTCGAGAAGGAACATGGCCCGGAGGGCGGGAAGACGGTGAGCGTGCTGCTCCCCCTCGCCGAGCTTGCCCTGGCGACCCGGGCTTCGAAGGAGGCGCTCGCGTACTGCGAGCGGGCGAGGAAGGTCACCGAGAAGGCGGGTGGCGCGGAGTCCCCGGACGGCGCCAGCGCCCTTGCCTGCGCTGGGGAGGCGCATCTGGCGTTGGGCACCTCGGCGGAGGCGGTCCCCCTGCTCGAGCGCGCCCGGCGCATCCAAACCCAATGGGGCGAAGTCAAAGACCCGCGGGTCGCCGGCAAGACCGCCTTCCTCTTGGCCCGGGCGCTCATGGAAACGCGCGCTTCCCCGGAGCGGGCGCGGGCGCTGGCGCTGGCCGAGGAGGCCCGGATGCGGCTGGAGTCCGTGGGGGTCCGGGGCCAGTCGGAGCTCCAGACGGTGCTGGCCTGGCAACGGCGTGAGGCGAAACGATGAGCGACGAACAGCGAACAGGCTCCCTGGCGGCGCTGCTGCGGGCGTCCGTGTCTCGGGAGCAGCGGGCCGAGCTGGAGGCCGAGGAGGGATTCGAGGCGCTGCTGGACACACACGTCGAGGCAGCGCGGACCCAGTGGCCCACGTTCTCACTCCCGGCAGAGACCTTCGTGCGGCACCTGGCCCGGCACCTGCCTGTGGGAAAGGCCGCGGAGGTGATGCGCATCCTCCAAAGTGCCGACCTGTATCTCGCGTGCGCCTGCGCCTCCGGGGACGAGGCGGCCCTCAAGGCCTTCGAACAACACGTCCTCCGGCACGTCCCTGCCCGGCTCGGGAAGGTGTCGCCGCCCCTGGTGGAGGAAGTGCTGCAGATGCTGCGCGAACGGCTGCTGGTGGGCAGCAGCAACACGCCACCGAGGATTGCGAGCTATGGCGGGCGAGGACCCCTGCGGACCTGGGTGAGCATCATCGCCGCGCGCATCGCCTCGGAGTTGATGGGCCACGACGAGCGCCATCAGCTCGTCGCGGAGCCTCCCGAGGAACTCGCGCGGATGCTGGCCCCGAGCGACCCCGAGTACGCGCTGCTGCGCGAAGATGCGCGCCAGCTCCTCGTCGAGTCGCTCCGAAAAGCGGTGGCGGTGCTCTCCGAGCAGGAGCGGACCCTGCTGCGCTTGCATCATTTCCATGGGTTCACGATGGACCGGCTGACGCTCATGTACGGCGGTTCGCGCTCCGGCGTCGCGCGCAAGGTCGCCGATGCCCGCGAGCAACTGCTCGAGCGCGTTCGCATGGAGCTCGCGCCAAGGATGAAGCAGGACCAACTCGCCCTGGAGAGCCTCCTGGGACTGGTCAGCAGCCGACTGGACATCAGCCTCCTGGGCTTGCTGGCCTGAACCCCCTGGCGCTCATCTGCCGTCGGGCGCCCGACTGCCGGCGCTCCTGACGCACCGGCGCCCTGCCGGCTTGCCAGGGCAACGCCGCCGCCAGCGTCGTCTCCGGAGATTTTTGGGACGTCGGTGGGCCACCTCCCTCTTTCTCTTCGATTGCAGGGGCAGACACGCATCGACTCGCGCAGGACGTACGCACGTCGGGCATGCCTCATGCCCGGCCCTCCAATCACGTGCGCGGCGAAGCCCCATCAAGAGGAGATGTCCCATGGGTTCAGTGACAGCGGTCGGTGGTTCGGGTGCTCCGAAAGTCGACCCCGCCGAGGCACAGCGCCGCGCGGAGGAGGCCATGCACAAGGCGAACGCGGCAGCCGTCGAGGAATCCAAGACGCCCCCCTCCAGTCAGAAGGACATCGACAAGGTCAAGCCGACGAAGAACGAACTCGACTCGGCCTTCGAGGGCACGAGCCGAAAGGCGGAGTTGGAGAAGTTGCTGGGATTGACGCCCCCGCCCCCGCAGGAAGTCATCCAGACTGTCGGGAGCGGCGCAGCGCCCGGGGCTCCGTTCGACGCAATGAAAACGCTGGACGCGCAGGACGTCGCCCATGGCCCCTTTGGGCAGACATCCACGGGCTCGTCCACCGAGCCCTGGTTCCACCAGCGACAGGGCTCCAACACTGGGGTGGTGCCTTCCGACGCGGCCCGCGGAAACACCGTCCCCACCATGCCGGATGGCAGCGCCCCGTCCCCGGTGACGTCGAAGCAGTAAACGACGTCGGACGCCATGAGCGAGAGGACATCATGCCCCCTTCCATCTACGACAATGCAAGAGTCGTTGTGTCGAGCGGCCTGTCGCGACATGACACCTGCGTCTGGCTCATGTGCCTCGGGCTCTCCCTACTCCCCCTGAGCGCCCGAGGCGATGTCTCGCCAGACGTACACCGCTGTGCGGTATCCATCCACCAATTGATAGGGAACCTCGAGTACGAGCAAGCACTGGAGCAGGTTCTCCACGGCAAGGCGATGTCGAAGAAGCCTGAGGATCAGGTTGTGATGTCGCTCTACGAGGGCGTCATCATCGTGGAGATGAGTGGGCGGTTGAGCGACGCCGAAGCCACCTTCAAGGCGGCCCTCTTCTTGAACCCCGCTGCGAAGTTGCCGCTGCTGGTCTCACCCAAGCTGAAGCGGCACTTCGAATCGGTGCGCCAGGATGTCCTGAGCGAGCTGGCCGCGCGAGGAGTCGACCGTGAACCCCTGAAGATGGAGGCTCCCACAGAGGCTCAGCGGGTTCAGGCGCCACGAGAGCCGCTTCCCACGGTGGCCTCGGGACTCCCGGAGTCTTCATCGTCTCCAGTGCCAGAGGTATCCGGCTCGCACTCCTCATTGCGAGACCGAGCGCTCATCCCCGCGGTGGCCGGAGGGGCCCTCGTCGTCACAGCGGGCGTCTTCTGGGGATTGGCGGAGGGAAAGAAGTCGAAGCTGTCGCACAAGGCGCAGCACATCGGCTCACAGGCCGAGGCCAGGAACGTGGCCAGCAGCGCGCGCGGGCTGCAGACAGTCTCCGTGGGGCTGCTGGTGGGAGGCCTGGTGGGGCTGGGCGCCGCCACGGGCATGTACCTGCTGGGGTCGCCAGAGAAGCAAGGCTCCCTACAACTCGGGCTGGATGGGACGTCCGCGTTCGTGTCTGGAAGGTGGCCATGAAGCCCCTGCGCCGCTCGACAGTCCTTGGATTGCTGGTGCTCAGCGTCCATCTCGCTGCGTGCCTCGACGTCGACGAGGCGGTGGTCCAATTCTGCAAAAGTAAACCTGGCGCATGCCTGGATGACGCATCGGATGCGGGCCCTGATGGCAATGGCAGTCTGGATGGAGGTAACGATGGAGGTGGCCCGGACGGCGAGGACGGTGGGCCGCACGGCGGAGGGGATGGCGGTTCGGACGCAGGCGCTGACGGGGGACCTCCGGATGGCGGGCGCGAACCGCCGGGGTGGAAGTCGGTGGCACCGATGCAGGCGCGGCGCATAGGGCATACGGCCACGGGACTGGGAAATGGTCGGGTGCTCGTCGTTGGTGGGAGTAGCTCAGGCAACACCCCCACGAACACCACGGAGCTCTACACCGTCTCATCAAACAGTTGGAGTCCTGGGCCAAACCTCGAGACGGCGCGCATGGACCACACCGCCACCCTTTTACCGAATGGAAAAGTATTGGTGGTCGGTGGCCGGGGCCCCGGTGGTGACGCGCTGGACAGTGCCGAAATCTACGATGCGGATGCGAATGAGTGGACTCCTGCCAGTCCCATCCCACTCGGAGCACGCGCCAGCCATGCCGCCGTCCTGCTTCCCTCGGGGAAGGTGCTGGTGGCGGGTGGCGGGAACTCGCATCTCGACGGGCTGAACACCGCCGCGCTCTATCACCCGGACACCGACTCCTGGACAGATGCAGGGAGCATGAATGTCAAACGCAACGTACTGACACTCACCCTCTTGGAAGCGGGCGTGGTGGTGGCCATTGGTGGATTCAATGCTGCTGGAGCGGAGACGACGGCCGAGGTCTACGACTCGTATCAACCAGAGGCGGGATGGCAACTCCTCCTGGCACAGATGGAACATGGGCGCCACGGGCACGCCTCCACGCCGCTGCCTTCTGGAAGAATCCTGGTGACCGGCTCCCTCGAGGGGTCACCCGGGAGGGTCCTCAAGGCAGCGGAACTCTTTCAATTGAGCAGCACTTTGTGGACGCCCCAGGCAGAAATGATGGAAGCCCGCTTCTTTCACACGGCGACCGCATTGCCCTCAGGCGAGGTGCTGATTGCGGGCGGGTACTCCAGCCCCTACGCAATGCCACGTGCCTCCGCGGAGATATTCCGGCGAGATGGCTCCTGGGAGTTCATCGCTTCCATGTCATCGGCGCGCGTCAATCACACGGCCACATGGTTGGAATCAGGGAGTGTGCTCATCATCGGGGGTACCGACGGCGGTGCCGTACTGAACACCGCCGAGCGGTATGTCCCCTGACGCCTGTGCCTGTCTCGTATTCGGTCGCTGCGTAGTGAGCTGCAAAGAACCCGCTTCTCCGGAGTCATCCCATGGCCAAAATCACAGCCCCCAAGCCGCAAACCACCACCAGGCCCACGGAGAGCAAGCCGCGGAGCCCCCAGACCCAGGCGCAGCGGCCTACTCCCTCCGGGCACACCGACACGTCTAGCTTTGGCAAGGCTCCCAAGGACTTCTCGCAGCTGGGGGCGCCCACGCCGAGCCCTCGACCACAGGACCCGCCTTCGACTCCGCCCGCCAAGCCTCCGGAGAAAAAGCCGGCGACACCCCCGAAGGAGGAGACAGACGCCACGGAGCCGAAGAAGGCTCCCACGGGGAAGGAAGCGGCACAGCGTCTTCAGGACAAGGACCGATACATCGGTAGCGTGGGGCGGAACGAGCGGACCCGCGAGTTCGCCGAGATCATCCAGCAGCACCAGAACGATCCGGAGTATCTCAAACAACTCTACGCAACGTTAGGAGACAAGGACAGCAAGGAGTTGATTTCCAGCGCATCCGCGCAGATCGCCCATGACCAGAAGGGGCTCTACAAGACAGATGCGGAGCAGACGTCGGCGTTGAAGGCGCTCGCCAAGAGCACGGGCTCCGCGCCGCCCAACGTGGTGAACGAGCTGGCACGCGAAGCGGCCAAGAGCCAGGTGCCAGACGCCATGGTCTCAGTGCTCAAGCAGCCGGAGACCCCGGAGTCCGTTCGTCGCACGTTCTTGAATGAATCCGGCAAGACCGCGGACAAGAACACCATCCAGGCGCAGAACTTCGCGGACGTACTCAATTCAGACCCCAAGCTCATCCAGAATTACGGAGCAGAGCTGGGGAGAGACAAGTTCGTCGCAATCCTCGAGAAGGGATTGCAGCAGCCACCGCACAACAACAGCTTCTCGGGCCGAGAGCCCACCAGGTCGGACGGCGCGGTCAAGATACTTGGGCAGGTGCCAGACCTGTTCAAGGGGCCGGCGTATTCGGACCTCCGTGCGAACATCTTCCGCGTGGGAGCCAACGCGTTGGGGGACAAGACCGACCCCGCCCGTGCGACCCAACTGGAAGGGCTCAAGAAGATTTTCCGCGCGGACCCCTCGGGCATCATCAATGAATTGACGAACAATTCGGGTGGGCCCAACAGCGCCTACGACGACACGCTCCAGGCGCTTCCGAAGTTCTTGCGCGATTCGATCGTCAACGGCTCGGGCAAGGACCCGGGGTTCGCGAAGTTCGTCAAAGAGGACTTGCCCAAGCAACTCCGCGCAGGGGCGCTCAACCCCGCAACCGCGGGTGGAAAGCCCCCCGTCAATGACCATTACGCGCGCACGCTGGGGAGTCTCACGGGAGCATTGGTGGGAGCGTATGGACTGGAAATCAAACGCACCGAGGACGCGGGGCAGTTCAAGAAAGACCTGGCGGAGACCATCGCGGGTGTTGCGTTGGCGCCCTTGGGTCCTGCGGGCGAGGCCGGGAAAGTCGCGCTGAAGAACTTCATCGCGGACGTGCTCTCCAGCAAGGACACGTCCTGGACGGAGCAGCTCCGCGAGATCTCCGCCGCCGTGAAGGACAAAGCCGCGGCGGGGCTCCAGAACTTCGACAATCGCAAGGATGCCAATGGGAGGGACATCTCGGGCGGCAAGGATTGGAACACCCAGACAGAGCAGCAGTTCGAACTGGGCTATGACGCCATCCTCGAACGGCTCCGCCTGTTGAGTGCCAATTAGCGCGACAGTGAGGTTTGAGCCGCGCGCCACGTGCTCGGTCGTGTGTCGGCCCTCAAGCGCCTCGCTCCCCTCCAACGGGAAGTTCCTCGAAACCACTGCCCCCAGGGGTGGTTGACAAGAACGCGAGTCAGCGCCGGGCGGGAGGGATGCTCACCTCCGTCACGCCTCGGGCGTCGAGCTGGAGGACGGTGGCCTCGCGCTCGCACTCCCACGTGGTGACGTTGGCGAAGCACGTGTCCCCTTCGCGCCACAGCCCGCCGTCGTCGTGGATGTGGCCGAACAGGTGTAGCCGGGGACGCACGGCGAGCACGCGCTCGCGCAGGTCCACGCAGCCACCACGCCCCCCCACCGAGGAGCGGTCCCCGAAGCCCGCCGGAGGCCCGTGGGTGATGAGCACATCCAGTCCCTCGGGGATGGCCGCCCACTTGCTAGCGAGGGCGGCGCCCCGGGGCAGGTTGAAGGCCCAGTCGTTGTAGGCCGGCTGCCAGGGGCTCCCCCAGAAGCGCAGGCCCGCCACCGTGGCCTCGCTGTCCTGCAGGTAGACGACGTCCTCGCCCAGAAGCGCCCGGGCCTCGCCTGGCGAGTCGGCGAAGGCCCAGTCGTGGTTACCCGCGACGATGACCTTGTGACGATAGGGCAGGCCGCGAATCCACGACGAGGCCCGAGCGAGTTCGTCCAGGTCCCCCGCGCGGCACATGTCGCCAGCGTGGACGAAGATGTCGCCCGGGGGCATCACGAGCTCGTCGTGGAAGAGGTGAGTGTCCGAGACGGCGACGATGCGCATCCTCGCATCATGCCTCGCCGCCGCCGCCTACCCCAAACTCGGTCGCTGCGTCCTGAGGGCCTACTCGAAGAAGGCCGAGACCAGGGAATCGATGCCCGTGTCCGCGTCCCGGCGAGACCAGGTGGCGGCGGCGTTCCCGAATGGGCTGGTCACCAGCTCAAGAGTATAGAGCCCCCCATTCACAGTGGCGAAGTCGAGCCGGGTGGCAGCGGACCAGCCCGTACCGGGCACGAAGCGTCGAGCCCAAACGAGAGCGGGCGCTCCCGCTCTCTCCGTGCGGCTGTAGACGACCATGGCCGTGCCCGAGGGTGAAACGTGGAGGGCCTTACTCCCGGCGTAGTCCGTCGCGAGTTGCTGAGCCGGCTGCCAGCCCGAGCCCCTCACGTAACGAGCAGACCACAGTCCCCCCTCAGGGCCGCCGCCAATCTGGTCCCAAATAACAAACACGTTTCCGTTTGCGTCTGCGCCTATCCGCGCCTCGCCACTAACACTTCCCTGCGTGTGGAGAGGCACCTCCTGGCCGCCAAAGCCAGAATCGAGATTGAAGGGCTTCGCGTACACCCGATCGCTGTCCAGATACCGTCGGATCCAAACGGCAATGCCGGTCCCATCCGCGTTCAGGGCGACCTGCGGATAGCGGCCTTCGGTGCTTTCGCCATGCGCCGGCTCGCTCCAGCCTTCGGCTCCCTGGCGCGAGTATAGGAGAGGGCTGTTGCGCTCGGCCCATACCAACACGCCGTTACCGCGCGAATCCAATCCGACATCATAGCCGTGCCACGAGGAGTCCCAGTTCGAGTAGTCGATGGTGCGCACGCGAACCGGCGTTTCCCACCCCGAACTCCCGGCGTACGGCTGAACCTGTAGGAAGGTCTGCGTGGAACTCTTCTCGACCCAGGCAGCGAGGGCCCCATTGTTGGGAGCTGCCACCACGCGGAGGGCCGTCACATTCAGCCCCGTATTCTCGCCGAGAAGCTGTGGCACACCCCAGCTCTGGACGCCGCTGTCGGAGCCCGTGGCGAGGATGCCATAGGCCTTTTTGGCGCTGTAATCCCCCGCCGGCCACGACTCCACCACGGCAAGGGGCGTGCCGTCAGACAGCGTCGTGAGCGCAGCCGGTCTGGGAATAGGGCCGAGGGTCCCCTCCCCCACGTGCTGCTCCGCCTCCCAGGCGGCGCCTGGCTTGTGGCGCCGCGCCCGGAGCCCCTCGTCGACATACAGGACCGTCGCAACGCCAGAGGCGTCCATGGCGAGCCCGTGGGCAGGTGTACTGAGGCGTGAGCCGTACGAGATGAGCAGTGGGGCCCCCCACTGGGCCGCACGGATCGAGTAGTCCCAGGCGTGGGAGGAGGTCATCTCGTTGCCAGCGAGGTCCTTCACCCCGCCGATGGCGACGCGCACCCGCGCACCGAATGTCGGCATCTGCCTCAGCTCGAGCGTACACCTGCCCGCCGAACAGGTTACCGCGTCTCCGGACAACGGCATGCCGTCCGCCGTGGCGTGGAACGAGGCCGGCGTGACGCTGGCGGTGTCGAGGGTCGTCTCGCTGAACGACACCTCGATGGCAGTCCAGGGCGAGGCCGTGACCGAGGACGCGTCAGGCGTGACAGACACCCAGCGCGGCGGCGTGACGTCCACGATGAAGCCATTCGACATCTTCCAGCCCGAGGTGTTTCCAGCGGAATCCACGGCGCGCACGCAACTGTAGTAGCGCTGCTCGGCCAAGGTGAGCACCGTGAGCTCCACGGACGAAGTGGCGCCGACATCCTGGATGCTGCTCGCATTGCCGGGGCACGCCGCAATGGACGTCAAGGCGAGTTCATAGCGCCGGATGTCCACGGAGTCGTTGAAGCCGGACCAGCGAGCCGCTACGCGCGTATTGCTGTTCTGATATTCGAGCTCCGGGCCGGCAAGGCCGTCCATCACCGTGGCGGCCAGCTCGGAGGGCGCCGTGCTGTCCTCGACGAACGTCAGCGCCTCGGAGCAGGCCGAGACATTCCCGGCCGCGTCCGTTGCCTGGGCCACGTAGGTAGAGGTGCTGTTGTCGGCGACGAAGAGCGACAGAGTGACCTGCCCCTGATTGTCGGCGGTACGCGAGGCGAGCGCTCTTCCAAGACACGCCGTGCCAGCGAAGAAGCGCACCGAGGCCCCCGGCTCGGTAGCGACATGGAGGACCGGCATGTTGTCATTGGCAGGAGAGGTGGGCGCGGTCCCGATGAGCATCGGAGCGTCGGGAGGCGTGGTGTCCTCCGAAGGTCCTGCGTCCGCGAGACCCGCATCCACCAAGCCAGCATCCTCCTGCCCTGGTGTGCCGGAGTCCCGCTCGGTGTGCGTCCCAGAGTCCGTCTGCGTCGAGCCGTCGGGCAGTTCGTTGCCATTCCCCCCACAAGCAACCAGCAGCCATCCACTCACGACAGCGCCCACGAGCCTCTTCGACATCGCTCCCCCTCCCATACGCTCTGTCAACATGAGAATCCTCTTCTAGACGGACCCATCTAGCATGAGGAGTGAGGAGGCAAGAAACTGGGTGAGTCTCCGGCTCAGGCAGTGCGTCGGCCTCGGCGGCGACTGCACGGCAGCTTCGTGTTCGTCGTCGAAGACAGCAACGCAGTGTTCGACGACGGGGCCGGCGGCCACGCCTCAGCGACTATCGAGGCAATGATTGCAGCGCTGGAGGCGGCCAGAGATGCCACGCGCCATTCGTTG
Organism: Myxococcus sp. AB036A; assembly: GCF_006547355.1. NCBI lineage: Bacteria > Pseudomonadati > Myxococcota > Myxococcia > Myxococcales > Myxococcaceae > Myxococcus > Myxococcus sp. AB036A. The sequence continues at coordinate 111,689 of NZ_VHLC01000003.1, forward strand.
CCGCATCCTTGCCCGAATGAGGGCACGAGGCCCCCTCCCTTCCTGCGGAGGTAGGCGCGGTGACGCGACAGGCGCAGGTCCGTGAGCCCGTCGCAGGTGGAGCCGGGCGTAGCAGGCGTCGAGCGTGGGCTGCGTTCAGGACGCCCCGGGCAAGCCTCGGGGATGGGCGCTTCTCACGGAAGACCGCGAGTCACTTCGTTGCGGGCGCGGAGTCGACGGTGGTGTCCTGGCGCGGCGCCTGGAGCACGGGAGGCGATGCGCTCAGCGCGCCCAGGTAGAGCCGGCCGTGGAAGCCGTGGGGCTGCGGGGTGGTGAAGAGCTGGAGGCCAACAGCCTGCTTGGAGGACTGCCGCGCCTCGAGCGTCGGGCTGATGCCGAAGACGTTGCACTCCACCTCCTCGTCCCAGACGCTGTAGCGGCAGACGAACTGGGTGCCTCGCTGGAAGCCCACATCCAGGGCACGCACCGAGGGCAGAGCGCGCACCACCCGAGAGCCCATGGGCTCGAAGTCGCCATCCCAGCTCACCTCCGTGGTGCGCGCGTGGACGCTGCCCGTGAGCACCAGCGTCCAGGCCTGGGGGCGCTTCGACTGGGCGTTCAGCAGGTGCTGGGCCATCTGCGCCTCGCGCTCATTGCCGTGGGCCTTGTCGGAGTCGATGGCGGCCACGTCCACGTCCTTTCCAGCGACGCGCATGCGGCGGACCTGCTCGACGAGCCACAGCATGGCGCGGCTGCTGCGCCCGTCCTGGTATGTCCGGCGCCAGAACACGCTCCCCGAGAGGAGTTCCTGAACGGCCGCTGAATCGCCGTCGCTGACGAGGTAGCGATCGAGGAGCCGCTGCTCGGAGGTGGGAATGGACAGCGCCAGCGTCACCGGCAGTTCCTGGGCCGAGGCCTCGCACAACATCCGCAGCGCCGCGGACGGCACCTCCTGCGTACCCAGGGGGTCCGCCACGAGCAGGACGCCTCCCGCGGAGAACAGGGCCGAGGCTCCCGCCAAGGGAGCACCACACGCGGGAGCGGCGGAGGTGGCGGTGGTCTCACCCTTCTCGCCCCAGTTCTCCATCACCACCGAGCGCATGGGGACAGGGGAATTGCCGCCCACCAACTCCAGCGCGGGAGCCATCTCCAGCCGCTCCAGCAGCTTCTGCTCGATACCCAGGTCGCGGTAGCCGTGCGCCGGCCGGTAGCCCTCCAACCCAGGGATATTGGTGAAGGCATCCGGCACGGAGAGATGCCCGCCGGACCGACCGGAGGCCTCCGCAGTGTAGCCTCCCCCTTCCTGCGTGTACCTGATGCGAAAGACTCGAACGAGTGCCTGCCGAGGCCCGAGCCGCGTCCCCTGGATGTAGTAGCGCTCGGGGGGAATGACGTCCGGAATGAAGGAGGAGAACATCTCCAGTCCCCCCTCCTTCTCCATCACGTCATGGCGGCTCTTCTCCAGGATGAACCGGGCCGTCATCATCGCGTCCTCGGCGGGCACCTGATAGACGACCTCGTGCGTGGGCGTCTCGTACTGCCCCGTCTCCGGATTGTACTGGGTGGCGATACCTCGCATGCCGGTGGCGCACCCCACGCTCCCCAAGAGCCCCAGCACCAGTCCAAACCGTCGCATCGCTACCTCCATGAACCACAAGTCCTGGAGGCTGGTTTCGGGCCTCCTTGCTGCGTCAACCGCTGAAACGCTTGGGCGCGTAGGACATATTGGCATCGCCTGATGGACGATGGAATGAAGCACACACGGGGTTCACGGTGGTGACCGGGCATAGCACCTGGAGCGCGGGAGAGCGAGCGGCGCGGCTGGGCCTGGGTGATGGAACAGGCGCGCGCGGCGAAGAATGCAGAGGCGATCCGCGACCTCGAATCGATCGCCCCCTATGCCGTTGGCAAGACGCCGGTGCCGTTGAAGAACATCCTGCTCCAGCGCCGCTGGCTCAATTTCTTCGGGGGTGCCGCCTATCGGCGTCCTGATGCGAGCTTCGAGAGCGCAGCGGTGAATCTGTCGCCCGAATACACCGACGCGGAGGTACGCCAGGTCTGGAAGTCGCAGGATTTCTCGGTCGAGAAGCTCCTTGCCGCGGTACTGACGGTGGACCTGTCGCATGTGAAGCGGCTGAAGACGCCGCTGATCCTGTTCCTCGGACGCCACGACCGCAATGTCTCGGCGATGGTTGCCGCCGAATGGTTCGCGGGCGTCAAGGCGCCGTCGAAGCGGCTCGTCTGGTTCGAGCAGTCGGCGCACGAACTGATGGCCGAGGAGCCGGGCAAGGTGCTGCTCTCGCTCATCCGCGATGCCCGTCCGATCGCCGAGCGCGCCGGCGATGTCGCGCCAGCCAGCACCCAATAGAGCAGGCCACGGCCAAGCCCCTGCCTCCTCCATCTCCGCCGCAAGCTGACCAGGCGCACGTCGCGCGCCTGCGTTCCTGCGTTGAGTGTTGACGACAGGGGAAGCCTCGTCCCCTGTACTTCCAACCAGGGAGCGCATGGGGCATCTTCCGAACGACAACTGTGGAGCCGAGGACCCTACCCGTGGTGGCCAACATGAACGCATCCGTACCGACTGAAATCACGCACCAGGTTTCAAGCGCCTGCGCAGTGATTGGCCGTCACCTCGCCAGTTCGTTGCAGGCCATCCACCTCTTCGGCTCGGCAGTTGATGGAGGGCTGAAATTACACAGCGACATCGATTTGCTGGTAACCGTAAGCGCGCCATTGACCGAAGCCGTTCGACACGCGCTGAGCAAGGAGCTGTTGTCGGTCTCGACATGGCCCATGACGCAGGAGTCGCTCCGCCCTCTCGAAGTGACCGTTGTCGTCCGGGACGCGGTCGTCCCTTGGCGCTACCCGCCGTCGCGCGAACTTCAATTCGGGGAATGGTTGCGCGGAGAACTGGAAGCAGGCCGCGTCCAGCCCGCCGTCGTGGACCCCGACCTGGCAATCTTGCTGGCGAAGGCAAGGAGGCACAGCATCTGCCTGTTGGGCGCGCCAGCAACCGACCTCTTCGACCCCGTGCCCCGAACCGATCTGGCGAGAGCGTTCTACGACACCGTTCTCCAATGGAACGAACCTGCGGACTGGCGAGGGGACGAAAGGACCGTGGTGCTTGCGCTGGCTCGCATCTGGTTCAGCCTGTCAACGGGGGGAATCGCCCCCAAGGACGTTGCGGCCCAGTGGGTCATGGAACGCCTGCCGGATGAACATCAAGGTGTCGTGCGCAGTGCGCGGGCGTCTTACCTTGGAGAGACGCAGGACGACTTGGCACGGAGAGGCCCGGAAGTCGACGCGTTCGTACACTGTGCCAGGACGGCCATCGAACGAATGTATTTGGAATTGCAGTCCGCCAATCCGGCAGCTCGCTGAACCTGTGCCTACCCAAGATCCGGTCGCTGCGTCCCCAGCGCAAAGTTGGCGGACACGTCAGCCTCCGTCACTGACGTGTCAGTGACACGGGATTCCCCTGGCACCCGGAGACTGGCTTCACCGCAAAGAGTTGAAATGACTGGAGCCGTTCCTCCGCAGGCCCTGGCGCGAACATTGCTCTCGTCGCCGGTGCATCCATCCACGGCACGTCATATCAACCTCAGAGCTCCCTGTGCAAAACAAGACCTGGACCGACGCAGCCCTCCTCGATCATCTCCAGAAAGCCGTCTACCTGGAGCTGTGGACCATCCCCCTCTATCTGACGGCCGCCTATTCCTTGCAGGTTCCCGGCACGAACGCTGATCACCCGCCCAAGCAGGTGACCGTTCGCGGAAAGAAGAACCCCAATCGAAGCCGGGAGCAGCTCGCCTTCAACAACATCTACTCGGTCGTCGTGCAGGAGATGCTGCACCTCGAGCTGGCCAGCAACCTCTTCAATGCGCTGTTCGCCCCCAAGGGATACACGCCGAAGTTCACGGGCGAATGGGCGCCGCGGTACGACCGGTTCCCGTCCTGGATCGCGGTCAACAAGCCTGTGAAGCTCGGGCCGGTGAACCCTGAGCAAATGTCCCTCCTGGCCGCCATCGAGACCCCCGAACCAAAGTCCGATGGCGCGCCGAACGGGCCACAAGATGCCTACGATTCCATCGGTCAGTTCTACAAGGCCATCGAGCAGGGCATCCATCAGCGCTGGAACGAACTCTACCAGCCCGACGCGGACCACCGGCAGAAGAGCGAATTCGCCAACCCGCAATACATAAGAGACGACTACACCAGGTTCAGCAGCACCATCGGCGGTGACAGCCGCACCGCGCTGAAACAGGCGAATGAGGTGCTCCAGGCCATCGTCGGGCAGGGCGAGGGCAACTTGGGACCCATCATCGACGCAGAGCTCCGACCCGAGGATGCCAACGACCTGGAGGATCAGTTCAGCCATTTCGCGCGATTCCGGATGGTACAGGCAATGCTGAAGTTCGGCGGCCCGCTGGAGACCTATCCCACCACAGGGGGCAGTGGGCTCGCGGCCGCGCAGCAGCAGCTCACCGCCGGCTTCACGAGCCTCTTGACCGCCTTGGAGAAGGGCTATGCCGGGGACGACGAACTCGACCTCGGTAGCATGTGGGCTCTTCCCAATCAGATCGTGTCCGTGTGGTCCGCGGGCGGAGTGCCGCAGTTCTAATCATCCCTCACAAAGTCAGGGCTGAGCTGAACGTTGGAAAGGGCCAGCTCCCTGTTTCGCCGCGTCGCGTGTCTTGACGCGGCAGGAATAGGCTCGCTCTGCCTGGACCGGAGAGGCGAAGCCGGAAGCACCCAGGTTTTGTATTTCTTTCGACATACCTGAATAGAAATGAACAGTCGTTTCATCAAGAAGAACAGAGGGGGTTGTGTGCTCATGCGGATGAAGGCCGGTCTGGCCCTGGCGGCAGCGGTCAGCAGTTTGATGACGGGGTGTGTGGAGGAGTCCTCTCAAGACCAGGCTCCAGAAGGGCTCGCGAGCAAGGACGATGCGCGCGTACACGAACTGAGCAAGGCGACCAGTCGGGGCCGCGAGTTCTGGCTGGCCTTCCCGGGGAACTACCAGGCCACCGCGGTGCTCACGTTGTTCATCGCCAGTGACACGGCGACGACGGGGCAGGTTCGCGTTCCAGGGCAGGGGCTGGCCTTCGACTTCTCGGTGACGCCGGGGCAGGTGACGGCGGTGGCGCTACCCTCCTCGGTGGCACAGGTGGCCGTGGATGGCGTGGAGTCCAAGGGCATCCACGTCACCGCGGGCGCGGACATCTCCGTGTATGGGCTCAACCGGCTCCTGCAAACGACGGATGCGTTCCTGGGCCTGCCCACCGCGAGCCTGGGCACGGACTACGTGGTGCAGGCCTATCCGAACGTCAACGTCCTCAATGGCTCGCAGTTCTCCGTCGTGGCCACGGAAGACGCGACGGAGGTGACCATCACCCCCTCGAGTGTGGTGGGCAACCACGCCGCGGGAGTGCCCTTCCACGTGGCGCTGAACAAGGGGCAGACGTACCAGCTTCGCAACACGGGGGCCGCGCCCTCGGACGTCTCCGGAACGCTCGTTCATGCCACGCGCCCGGTGGCCGTCTTCGGCGGACATCAGTGCGCCAACATCCCGGATGGCACGACCATCGCCTGTGACTACCTGGTGGAGCAGCTCCCCCCGACCTCGACGTGGGGGCGGCGTTTCGTGACTGTGCCGCTGGCCACACGCCTCGGCGGGGACACCTTCCGCTTCGCGGCCGCCAGGGACGGCACGCAGGTGAGCCTCAACGGCGCAGTGGTGGCGCAGCTCCAGCGCGGCCAGGTGTTCCAGACGAACATCCAGGGCTCGGCGAGCATCACCGCCAACGAGCCCATCCTCGTGACGCAGTACTCCAATGGCTCGAGCTTCGATGGCATCCCGTCCGACCCGTTCATGATGTTGGTGCCGCCCTTCGAGCAGTTCGCCGCCCAGTACACCGTCACCACTCCGAGCTCGGGGTTCCGCAGCAACTTCGCCAACATCGTGGTCCCCAACGACGTCGTGGCCGAGGTGATGCTGGACGGCGCGCTCATCCCGGCGAGCCAGTTCCAGGCCATTGGGGCCAGCGGCTTCTCGGGGGCCCAGCTCCCCGTAGCGCTGGGGGCGCACCGCCTGTCCGCGCCGCAGCCCTTCGGCGTCATGCTCTATGGGTTCGATGCCTTCGACTCCTATGGCTACCCGGGAGGAATGGCCCTGGCGCCCGTGGCGGAGGTGAGCACGCTCACGCTGTCGCCCAGAGAGGGCGTCGCCGTCGTGGGGGACCTCTACTGCGTGACGGCCACGGTCCGGGACGCCGCGGACCGGCCGCTCGCGGGCGTGCGAGTGGATTTCGCTTCGTCCGGAGTGAACTCCGCCTTGGCCTCCGTGAACACCACCGCCGACGGGCAGGCCGAGTTCTGCTTCGAGGGCACCGCACCCGGCGAGGATGCGGTGACCGCGAGCATCGGCTCGGTGAGCGACCAGGTGCAGGTGACCTGGACGAAGCCCAACGCCCCGCCCATCGTGGACGCCGGCCCCGACCTGGAGGGCATGGCCTCCCAGCAGTTGACGCTGCAGGGCTCGGCCTCGGACCCGGATGGTGACCCGCTCACCTATGCCTGGAGCTATGTGGCGCCCCCGGGCGTGCACTGCACCTTCGGGTCGCCTTCAGCCCCGGTCTCGAGCATCCAGTGTGACGGGGCCGGCACCGTCACCGTGTCGCTGACCGTCAATGACGGCACCGCGACCGCCACCGACAGCGCGCAGGTGGTGCTCGGCTGGGCGTCGGAGCTCACGATGTGCGGCCTGCCCCGCTACACGAACGGGACCTCCATCAAGGCGTGCGGCTGGGCCTCCGCGGGCGGCAGCCGCACGGGCATCGTCTCCGCGTACTTCACCGTGGATGGCGGCGCGCCCATCCCCGTCATGCCCGACGCGGGTGGCGGCTTCGTCACCACCCAGCTTCACCTCACGGAGGGGACGCACGTGGTCCGGCTGAGCGTCGTGGACGCACTGGGGCACGTGACGTGGCGCGAGCAGACGGTGTCCGCGGACTTCACGCCGCCGGTGCTCGTCATCCTGTCGCCCACCGAGCAGGAGACCCACCCCGACCCGGTCGTCACGATGGTCATCCAGGAGCAGGACGCCAGCCCCGCCACGGTGGTGACCCAGGGAATCGTGACAGAGGACGTGCCCGCGGGCAGCAACGTGCTGCGGCACACGGTGAACCTGGTGCACCGCGACTGGTCGCTCGTCCACGTCCGGGCCACGGACGCCGCGGGCAACACGACCGAGGTGGTGGCGCGCGTATACGTGGCGCCCTGAGCGCGGCGCGGCCCAGGGCGGGAGAATGACGCTCGCCCGGGCCGGAACGTCCACCCGTGCGGCACGCCGCGCGTCCCGTGCTCGACGGGCGCGCGGCGTTCGCCTGGGCGATGGGGCCGAGCTCGCCCGCGCTCGCCTTCGCAGGCCCGTTCAGGCCGGAGACGCCGACTTGGGTTGGACGCCCCTGTTCGTCACGACCAAGGGCTTGTTGGCTGAGCAGGGGACACGCAATCGTCCGCCGGCCCGAACGTAGCCGCTCCGGAAGCCTCCGACCGGCTTCAGGAGACGTCGCGATGGATTCCGTTCTGGGTGGACTGCGTCAAAGCCTGCGCTCGCTGGGCCGCAGCCCCGGCTTCACGCTGGGGTGTGTCCTGATGCTGGCGGTGGGCATCGGAGCGAGCACCGCGCTCTTCAGCGTGGTGGACGGCGTTCTGCTGCGTCCCCTGCCCTATCCGCGCCCCGAGCGCCTCGTGGAGCTCTCCCAGCGCGCGGCGGACGGCCATCCCATGCGGTTCTCGGACCCCAACTTCGAGGATGTGCGGACGCGCGCCCGCACCGTCTCGGCACTGGCGCAAGTGTCGGGAGCGGCGAGCGTCGCCGTCACGGGCGCCGACGAGCCGGCCTTCGCCACGCTGGCGCTCGCCTCGCGCGACTTCTTCCCCGCCTTCGCGGTGCGGCCAGTCCAGGGGCGCCTCTTCGCGGAGGAGGAGCAACAGGCGGGAGGTGCTCCCGTGGTGATGGTGAGCCACGCCTTCTGGAAGCGGTATCTGGGCGCACGGCCGCTTCCCCTGCCGGACACCCTCACCTTCGAGGGGCGCGCTTACACCGTGGTGGGCGTGATGCCCGAGTCCTTCGACTACCCGGTGGGCACGCAGCTGTGGATTCCGCGAGAGCTGGTGCCTCCCCTGCCCAGCCGCACCGCACACAACTGGCGGGTGGTGGGAAGGCTGGCGGACGGCGTCGACCTCCAGGCCGCGCGAGTGGAGCTCACACACATCGCCCGCGAGCTCCAAGCCCAGTACGGCCAGGAGACGCGGATGCATGACATCGCCGTGGAGCCCTTGCAGGAGAGCCTGGTGGGCCGCGTGCGGTCCACGCTCTACCTGCTTGCGGGCGCCGCGGCCTTCCTGCTGCTGGTGGCGGGCGCCAACGTCACGAACCTGCTGCTCGCCCGCGCGGCCACCCGTGCCCGGGAGCTTGCCATTCACGTGGCCCTGGGCGCGGGGCCCGGCGCATTGACACGGCGGTTCCTCATGGAGTCGCTCCTGCTGTCACTGGCGGGAGGCGCACTGGGGGCGGTGCTTGCCGCCTGGGGCGTGCGCGCGCTGCTCGCGGCCGAGCCGGGCCACCTGCCACGGGTCGACGAGGTGGGGGTGAACGCCACGGTGCTCCTCTTCTCCCTCGGGCTCTCGCTGCTGCTCGCACTGGGGCTGGGGTTGCTGACGGCGCTGCGCGCGGCGCTGCAGCCCCCGGGAGCCGCGCTGGCGGGCGCCGGGCGCACGCACAGCGGAGGCGGGAGCGCCGAGCGCACGCGCCGAGCCCTCGTCGTGGGGCAGCTCGCGCTCGCATTGGTCCTCCTGGTGGGCGCGGCGCTGCTCGGGCGGAGCCTGATGGGGCTGCTCTCGCTGGACCCGGGGTATCGCACCGAGGATGTCGCGGTGCTCAGCCTCGTGCTCCCTCCGGCAAAGGACGAGGCGCAGGGGCGGCACAACGTGCAGTTGCAGGAGCACCTCCTCTCGCGACTGGCGGCGTTGCCCGGCGTGCGCGCGGTGGGCGCCGTGAGCAACTTCCCGCTCGAGGGAAGCCCGGCGGGGGATGGCACCTTCATCGTGCTCAACCGCCCCGACGAGGTGGGGGACTTCGAGGACTTCGGGCGGCTGGCGCGCGAGCCCGAGCGCACCGGCTCCGCCGAGTACCGCGTGGCGAGCGAGGGCTACTTCGCCGCGCTCGGCATCCCGCTCATGCGCGGGCGACTGTTCGATGCGCGCGACACCGTCGACGCGCCGCACGTGGCCGTCATCAGCGAGTCGCTCGCGAAGGCCCGCTGGCCCCACGAAGACCCGCTGGGCAAGCTCATTCAGTTCGGCAACATGGACGGAGACCTGCGTCCCTTCACCATTGTCGGCGTGGTGGGGGACGTGCGGGAGCAAGGGCTGGATGACGCGCCCAGGCCCATGTTCTATGGCGGCTCCCGGCAGCGCATGCGGGCCTCCTCCCGCTTCCACCTCGCCGTGCACGGTCCGATGGGCTCCGCGGCCCTGGTCACCGCGGCGCTGCCGGTGCTGCGAGAGCTTGCCCCCGAGCTGCCCTCGCGCCTGTCCACGGTAGAGGGATTGCTCGCGGGCTCACTCGCCCCCAGACGCTTCAGCCTCCTCCTGCTGGGCGCCTTCGGTGCGATGGCGCTGCTGCTCTCGGTGGCGGGCCTCGCGGCCGTCGTGTCCTACGCGGTGGCGCAGCGCACGCGGGAATTCGGTATCCGCTTCGCGCTGGGCGCGACGACGGAAGACGTGCTGGGGCTGGTGCTCCGGCAGGCGGCGCGGCTCGCGGGGCTGGGAATCGGGCTCGGCGTGCTGGGGGCCCTGGGGCTCAGCCAGGTGCTCGCGGGGCTCGTGTACGGAGTGAGCACCACGGACCCGCTCGTCTTCTTCGTGGTGGCGCTCCTCCTGCTCTGCGTGGCGCTGCTCGCGAGCTGGCTGCCAGCCCGACGTGCTTCGCGCGTGGACCCGATGACCGTGCTTCGCTCGGAGGCCTGAAGCACCTGTGCCTGCCCGAAGTCCTGCTGCTGCGCCCATTCGCGCATCACGGAGGGTTCTCATGTCTCCCATCGCGGTCTCGCGCGGGGCCCCGTGTGGGGAGCTAAGCGAGCCAGCGCCAGTCAGAGTCCTCTAGGAGCGGGGGCTGGCCCCTGCGGCGGCGGGCGGAGACCTCCTAGTGCCAGGTCTCCCGTCCGCTGCCCGGACCTCGGGCGCGGACAGTGGCGGCAGGACTTGGGGAGCGGTGGCCGTTCCCCGAACGAAGACCGCGCGGTCCCAGTAGGAGTCGATGCGGGTCCACAGCAGCGTCTGGCCCCCGCCGCGCAACCGGATCCGGTAGTCCGGAGCGGCTTCCAGATGCACCGAGGGCCGCCGCGCCCAGCGGCCCGTGGAGGGCACGCGCAGCAGCAGCCCAGGGCCAGGGGTCTCCAATCCCCAGCTCCGGGTGTCATCGGCGACGATGGAGACCCCTGGGTTCATGCGACGCGCTCCTCGAGATGCCCGGCCCCCATGGGCCCTTGGAGCGTACCCCGAGGGAAGCCCGTACCGCCGACCGCGCGCCAGGCAGCGGCGATTCGGAATGCCTTGGGCCTACATTCGAGCGGGCTGATTGAGCCCGGCGACATCCATCGCGTGCATGTTCGACATTGAGGCCCCACCCTTCTTCGGGCCCCATCTGCAAGACGCTGCATGGAATGACGCATTTGCTAACACATGCTTCTCGCTGGCCCCGCACATCCGGAGCTACATCTGGGCGATATCCCAATCCCCAGATTTCGGTGTCTAATGAGGCATGCACGAACACACGTGGAAATGGAGCACGGTGGGGATGTTCCTCCTGGGAATGGGAGCGCTCATTCCCACGTCGGCGCACGCTTGTGCCGCCCCCAACTGCATGGTGGGGGTGCGCTTTCCCCTCCCCGAGGACGGCGGTGCGGTGCCCGCGAACATCCCCGGACTGGTGACGGTGCCGCCGCTGCTGGAGAGCGTGGATTCATCCACCGTCCGGCTGCTGTTGCCGGATGGAACGCAGGTGCCCGCGACCGTCACGCCGGGCGCGCATCAGACGCAGGTGCTGGTCCCGGACGCACCGCTGGAGCCAGGCACCACGTACCGCATCGAGGCAAAGGGTGTCTGTCAGTTCCAGCAAACCCAGACCGAGTCCGTGACCTTCACCGCCGGCCCCGCCCTCCCTCTCCCCACGACCACCGGCACCCTGACGGTCGACACGCCGAGCCAGGGTATCTTCAACGTGTACGGAGATTCGAGCTGCGGCAACAGGCAGGTGGAAGGGAACTTCACCACGCTGCGCTTTACTCCGTCACCGGAGCTGGTGCCGTTCCTTCCGTGGGTGCATTGGACGGTGGAGGTGGACGGAGAGCCCTGGTCGTATGCGAAGCACAGCGGGCTGACCTCCACCGGTGAGGAGAACCTCGAGCCGCGTCGCTACGAATACAACCGGCAGCTGCTCTTCCTCTATACATTCTGCGACTACGTGGGTTGCGCTGATTCCTACAACCGGCCGCCCATCGAAAGCCTCCCGCCCGGACGACACCGGGCCACGCTCAAGGCGACGCTGGAGCACGCGAACATCACGCTTCCCCCCGTGAGCGTGGACTTCGAGTTGAGCTGCGCGGCACGGGTCGCGAACGTGGGAATGAGCCAGATGCTCGGATGCTCGGATGGGGGAACCGAGATGGACGGAGGTATCGTAAACGAGGACCCGCTCCCCGAGCCGGTCGACACCAAGAAGGGCTGTACCCAGGCCGGGGGCGGACTGACGGTGCTGGGCCTTCTCTCGACGCTCTCGCTCTTGAGCCGCCGGAACTCGCGCCGCGCGAAATAGCTGGCCACACATACGCCCTGCTCCAAGAACGACGGTTGCTCGCTCGCATATTCGAGTTCGAACCTGGATACGTAGCCTCCAGAATCCATACAGGTGAATCATGGGACAGACCGCAGCCCCCTCGAAGACGTCGCCGCTGGTCCTGACGAATCCCAAGGGATTGTTCGACCCGGCGCCCTACGGCTTCTCGCACGTGGCGCAGGTGGCGCCGGGCACCCGGCTCATCTACCTGGCGGGGCAAGGTGGGGAGAGTGAGACCGGAGCCCTCCAGCCCGACTTCCGTCTCCAGGTGCGACAGGCGTTCCAGAACATCCGCACGGCCCTGGAGTCCGTGGGAGCCGGCGTCGGCGATGTCGCCAAGCTCACGATGCTGGTGGTGGACCACACGGAGGAGAAGCTCCGGATCATCGGCCCCGAGCTGGACGCGGCCTGGAACGGCGCCATGAAGCCGACCTGTACGCTGATTCCTGTCCCTCGGCTGGCGCTGGACGGGATGCTCTTCGAAGTCGAAGCGGTCGCTGTCCTACGTGCCTGACAGCGCGTAGCCGCATGGGATGAACCCGCCCTCCGCATCGCGTTGAGTGAGGGCTTCTGCCGTCGGTCATGCGGCGAGACGCAACTGCGCGTGGGCACGGCGAATGGTGCCCCCGCGCGGGCTCAGTCGGCGCCCGGAAGCAGCGAGGGGGCGGAGAAGAAGAGCAGCCCACGGCTCAGCATGGGGAGCCATGCGCTGTAGTGATCATCGCCGGGAAACTCCAGGTACTGGACCGCGAAATCGCCGCCGCCCATCGCCTCGAGCTCCACGGCGAGCTCACGGGCATTGTCGACCATCCGCCGCTCGGCGGCGAACATGCCCCGCGTCCCCTCACTCTTGCGCGGCTTCTGCTCCAGCCCTCCTACCGTGAGCAGCACGCGCGCCTTCACCGGGGTCCGCGCGAACCGCTCCAGGAAGGCCTTCTTCTCGGTGAGCACGTAGCGGTCGTTCCACCAGATGGACGGGCTCCCCGCGATGAAGGTGTCAAAGGACGTGGGCCTCGTGAAGAACGCATGCAGCACCAGGAGGCCACCATAGGAGTGGCCCATCAGCGCGGTGCGCGAGCCGTCGATCGGCAATCTCGAAGCAAGCGCGGGCTCGAGCTCCTTCTTCAGGAAGTCCAGGAAGCGATCCGCCCCACCCTGCTTCTTCGAGAACCGGTCCCCCGTGTTCGAGAGATTCGGGGCGGACGGCGTGTAGTCCTCACCACGTGCCTGGTCGCTGTGAGCCTGGCCACCCGGGTAGGTCAGCCCAACGATGACCGGCGTTGCCGCCGCGACGCCGAATCCCCGCGCGAGCCTCGGGAGGGCGCGTGTGAGACGCTCCAGGGTGGGAAAGTGTGCACCGCCATCCAGGAGGTAGATGACCGGATGGCCGGCAGCGGGCGCTGGGCCCTCGGGGACCGCCACGTACAACCGATGGGTCCGTCCGGTGTGGGTCGAGTCGAGCTCGAACTGGAAGGTGTCCTGGAGTGTCACCGGAGCCCCGTCCACCCGAGCCACCGGCGCGGCGCGGGACACCGGCCCCGAGGCGCAACTGGCAGTCAGGAGGCCCGCCGCGAGGAGCACGTGGAAGCGTGCGGCGAGCAGCGGGTTCAGCAAGCGCAACCCAAGGGAGCGCGCCAGCGCAAGGGGGACGAAGAGACTCATGTTGGGAGACCCGGTGATGACGGATGAATTGAAGCCCCCGCCCATGCACGGCGAGGGCTCCGAACGGCAGGCGGGTGGCTAGCGAATCCGGAGGAGGCCGCGCACCTGGCCCTCGACGACCGTCTTCGCGTCCCCGAGGCCCGTCTCGGGGCTCATGAGGCGGAAGCGCGTCTGGGCGTTGTCATTGATGAACTCCGGCAGCACCAGGAGTTCACCAGGATTCTGCGGGATGGTGCGGCCGTTGGTGGGCACGAGGTCGTCCCGGACGACGGGCGTCGCGGTCGGCGCGTCGCCGAGGGTGACCTCCCACAGGCTCCACCAGGCGCCCACGGCGGCGCTCTGCCCGTTGAACGTCCGCTCGGCGGCCACCGCTGTGTCCCAGGCGGACTGCGCGGCGGCCTTGTTCATCACCCGCAGGTAGCCCTTGCCGGGAGCTCCAGGCAGGAGCATGGCGGCGATGTCACCCTCCGTCCCCGGGTTGATGAAGGAATCGAGCGTGGTGGACCACGCATCGAACTCACCAGTCGCGGGATCGAAGCGGACCATGCAGGGCGCGCCGGTGGTCCCGGGAGACACGAAGTGCGCTCCGCTGCCCAGGGACTCGGTGGCGTAATAAATCTTCCCATCCGTGTGCTTGACGCCGTCGCGCGCCCAGCCGCAGCGATTGTCGACCTTGACGGTCACCTCGTCGGTCTGCGTGTCCACGATGACCAGCGCCGTCTTCGCCGGAACCGTCTTCACGTCCGCGGCGTGCCAGCCACCTGCGATGATGACGTCGTTGCCCGCGGTGATGGCCAGGCTCTGCGAATAGCGGAACGTGAAGTCGCCGTCCTTGAGCTGGGGCGTCAGGTCCTTCGACGTGATGATGGCGAGGTCCTGGGGATTCCAGATGACCAGCTTGTAGTTCACGTGGTCGAAGTAATAGGCCTTCGTCTCGCTGACGAAATAGTGCTGGGACTGATAGCCACCGGTCGCGGCAACCCCCTGGCTGGTGAACGAAAGCGGATCGCCGGCCTTGAGCGAGCCATCCGCGTTGAGGGTGTAGGGGGTCACCGTCGGCAGCCTCGAGCTGCTGACGATGAACTTGCCGGTGCCCGGAAGGCCGGCGGCGATGTACGCGTCCGCGGGAAGCTCGATTGCGTCGCCAATCCCGACGGTCTGCTCCTTCTCGATGTCGTCCAACGTCACCAGGTAGCTCTGGGTGTTTCCACCAGCGATGGCGACCTGGGTGATGGCGGCGAAGAGGGGCTCGGCGGTTCCAGCGTCGGGGACCACCTGGGGACCGTCCGAATCCGAGCAGGCGGTGGCGGACACGGCGAGGGCGAGGAGTGAGGCTTTCAGCTTCATCGGGCTTCCTTTTAGCGAAGGGTTCCTGCGAGGAGACTCGAAGCGCCTCAGCGGGCGCTCAGAGATCAACCGTGGCGCGCGCGGAGAACGCGCGGCCCGGCTTCTGGACACCGACGATGTCGAAGGCGGGAGCGTCGGTAAGATTCTGGAGGTTGAAGGAGAAGGAGAAGGCGCGCCCCTCGAACCGGGAGCGGTAGGTGAGCGCGGCGAAGTGCAGCGCCTGGGTGGGCACCCGCGCCTTGTCGCCGCCCCGCCCTGCGCTCTCCCAGGAGCGATAGAACGACTCGACGAAACGGGTCGTCCACTCCAAGCCAAGAGCGTCCTGGGCACTCAAGAGCTGACGCTTCTGGAACCGCGCGGTCGCCGAGGCCTGGAGCCAGGGAATGTTGGGCATGCGGTCCCCGTGAAAGCGGGCGAACTGGCCTTCCCGCGCGAGGTTGCGGAAGTCGAGCCAGGTGACGGTGCCGGTGAGCCCCACCCAGTCGCCGGGTGAGTCCCAGTCCACGCCCGCGTGCGCCGAGAAGGAGCGGGCGTGGTCCACGTTCTCGTAGGCCTGCGTGGCGTCGCCGGGGAAGAGCTGGATGAGGTTCTCGACGTCTCGGACGCCCGCGACCGCGTTGGCACCGAAGCGGCCAACGGACGTGACGATGGGGAGGAGCTCCACGCCCAGGTTGGCGTTGTGACTCGACTCGGGGACGAGCGCCGAGTTCTCCACGAGCAGGCCCCCATCACCGAAGAGCTCGTCCACCCGCGGCATCCGCGTGGTCCGTTCATAGGACGCCTTGAGGAGCAGCCCCCGCGTCAGACTGAAGCGCAAGGTGTCACCAAAACCTCCGGCCCACCGGCGCTCCGCGGCCTCCTGCCTCGTCCCCGAGGCGAAGCGGTGCAAGTAGCCCTTCACGAACACGGTGTTCTCCAACCTGCCGTCCCAGAGCAGCTGACGATGGGAGAGCCCTCCGAAGGCGGACGTGAGCGCGAGCGGCACCCGGAGGGGGTCCTCCTGCTGCAGACGGGTGAGGTAGGCGTTCTCGCCGCTTCGGTCGCTGTCGTCGACGCCGAGCGAAACCTCGAGGTCCTCCGGGTCGAGCAGCGTCCCGAGGAGCCGCACGCGCCCGAACGACGTCTGGCGCGTCTGAGTGTTCTCCAGCGGCGTCGAGCCAGTCTCCCCGGCCCTCGCCCGCGTCGCACGGCAGGCGCCGTACCAGTCGTAAAGACAGTCGGAGGCGTCGAGAAGCTCGCCCACACGCTGGTTGTACCCGGCGATGGCGAGCACCTTCAGCCGCTCATGGGGCGACACCTCGTAGCGAAGCCCGAGGCCCCAACTCTCCTGCGCGGAGGTGACCGCGCCATAGGGCTGAATCATGAACTGGTCGTGTGGGACCTCCTTGTCGTAGCGGCCGAGGTAGCCATTGAGCACGAGCCGGTCGATGCCCGGCAGTGACTCGAACCCCACCTCGATATCGCCTCCGGTGCCCCGATAGGCGTCGTGGTTGCGGCGCAGGGCGCGCGGCGAGACACGCCCCGTCGCCGGGTCATCCACGGGCACGGTGACGACGTAGTCGTTCTGCGAGCGGTCGTGGAACCCCGCGGCCCGCACGAAGACGTGCTCGTGGGCCCGCCACGTCAGCCTGCCAGTCCCTCGGTAGCTGCCGAAGGAGCCGCCCTGGAGCGACAGGGACGCGCCGGTTTCGGGCTTCGCGAGGTCGGAGCGCAGGTGGATGGCACCGCCCAGCGCGTCCGTCGCGAGGCGCACCGGGACGACGCCGTTGAAGACCTCGAGTTGCCGGATGAGCGAGACCGGAACACTTCCCAGTCCATAGACATAGGGCGAGTACTCGATGGGGACGCCGTCGAGGAGGACTCGCACCTGGTCGCCGGAGAGGCCCCCGAGCGAGAGCTGGGTCCGGCTCCCCATTCCGCCCGTCCGCTGGACCTGCACGGCAGAGGCCCGCGTCAGCACCTCCGCGAGGTCCTCGGCGCGCTCATGGGCCTTCTCCAATTCGACGACATCCACCGCCTCCGAGCCGCGCACCAGGGCGCGGGCTTCGGTCGACCTGGCGCGGACGACCGAGGTGAAGCCAGGGGGAGCGGGAGTCTCTGGCTCCTCGGAAGGCTGCGCGGTCGCCTCTTCCGCGGGCGTGTCGGACGCGACTTGGGCGACATCCTCGGCGCCTGGCGGCGCGGCCTCGGGAGGACGGGCGAGGACGAAGTGGTGGATGAACTCGAACTGGCAGGGGACGGGGTTGCCGTCCTGCATCGCCGGGGAGAAGCGCGCGTTCCGGAGCGCGCTCACGGCCGCCTCATCGAGTCCGTGCCCAAGTCCCTCGACCACCTCCGCGCGCGTGACCCGGCCCTCCGCATCAAGCGTCAGGAGGAGCTTCACCGCGCCTTCAAGCCCTGCGGCGAGTGCCTCGGGCGGATAGACAGCCTCTGGCTGGGCCAGCAGCACCGGAGGGACGACCCCGCCGGATGGCGCAGGCTCGCCCTCACCCTCCGGCGCCTGCGGGTGCGGCGTCGCGCCAGAGGGGGAAGCGGATGTCGCCGGCGCCGGGGTCTCGCTCGCATCCTGGGCTCGCGCGACGCCCATCGACAGCACGGAGAGGAGTGCGAGCGTGGGGACCAGAGAGGATGGCGCGGGGGCACCCCGCCAGCGACGAAGTGTGGGCATGTTCACGGTGTACAGACAGGGCTCGAAGGCGCGAGGATGATGTCGATATTGATACTCATTCTCAACACCACGACGTACTATCAGTGCCAGCGGTGGGGGTCAATTGGTTGGCGATGTCATTCATCGGCTGCAGAGCGGCCTCGGTGCTGCCCAGCGCGCCCATGGCGCCGTCAAAGAGGAGGGAGGCCGGATTGGCCCGGCCCGTCGTGAGGGCCCCCGATGACGCCCTCCGCGGCGCCCTTCACGGTATTGAAGTAACCAGTCGCGGCGCCCTCGAGGACGCCCTTGAAGCCGCCCTCCGAGTTGCCAATCCTTGTCAGGACGTTGCTGACGCCTGGAAGGAACCACAGGTGCTTGCCCGCCTCGCCCGCGAACCACTGGACGTTGTCCTTGTTGCTCCCGTCCGCCTTGACGTGGGTGTCCTTCGTGGTCGGCAGTTGGTGAGCGCCCAGGAAGGATTCCCCTTCTCGGCGAACGACCTCCGTGCCGTGCCGCGCATCTCCACCCTTGGTGATGCCCTCAATGTTGCCGTCTTCCTGGCCGTTCAGGACTTTGTTCGACCGGTCCCCACCATTGGCGCCTTGGCGCTGTCGATGAACTCCAGCACCTTGGCCAGCCGGAAGACGGCGTCGGGGTTCTGCTTCGCGTCCTTCAGGTCGAGCTTGGGGGCGATGCCCGTCTGCTTGCACGCCTGCTCGGGCCTGATGTCCTTCTGGCGTCCCAGCTTCTTCAGCCGGGGGTGTCGTCGACGAGCTACGCCGCCGAACGGCTGTCCCCTGCCGGCCGCTTGTCATTGGCGCTCGGGACGCCGGAACCGGAGGACTGCGGCGCCGGAGCCAGGCTCAGCAGTTGCCTCGAGTTGACGGGAGAAGCCGGAGCAGTGGTCGGACGCATCATGGAACGAGAGAGGGCCGAAGCCCTGACGCGCTCATGGGTATCACCTGGTTCCTGGCAGCGAAGGAAGACTGCTGCGGCGAGGCGGCCCTGCCCGTGCGCTGCCTCACCGCAGCGCGCATGCCCCCCAGGAGGGCCCCACAACCCATGTATTTCTCAGAGATGGGATGACCCCGGAGACCTCGCGTCAAGCGCCCCTCCGTAGTGACTGCAGTCACTACGGAGGGGCCGTCGCGTGTTTCGCGGACCTGCGCTCATCAGTCTCGCTGGCGGGCGATTTTGCAGTTCCAATACTCTGCGCGCACGGCGCCGGCGGAGCCCATGAGCGAGCTGAAGAAGCCGCCGTCCGTAGGCTGAGTGGACTCGGGCTCGGGCGCCACCGAGGTCCTCCACAATTGCCGTCCGCTCGCCGCATCGAACGCGGTCACCGTCGAAAGGCCCATCAACACCTGGCCTTGTTGGATTCGCAAGCAAGGGTCCATGGCGCTGATGCTTGGCTTCCGCCCCCATCCCTTCACGTCTTCGGAGACCGTCCAAAGCACACGGCCGCTGGCATAGTCACAGCACACGAGGCGCACGCACCACGAGGCAACCGCACCAGTGTGCGTGCTCATTTCCTCCCAGGTCACCGAAAGCATCGCGACGAAGGGCGGCTCAACGGCGAGCGTCACGGTCGTTCGCGCGCCGCGCAGCTTGGAGTCCACTCGCGCATCGTGAAGATCGTGCCGCCACATGACTCGGCCGCTGACGCGGTCGATTGCGGCGACATAGCCCTGCACGGTCGTGATCAGCAAGGGGTCGTTCATCGCGGTGTTGTAACGCGGCAAGCGATTCGAC
Source organism: Myxococcus sp. AB036A (assembly GCF_006547355.1). NCBI lineage: Bacteria > Pseudomonadati > Myxococcota > Myxococcia > Myxococcales > Myxococcaceae > Myxococcus > Myxococcus sp. AB036A. Next base: position 130,978 of record NZ_VHLC01000003.1, read on the forward strand.
GTCCATGCGTCCGCCACGAAGTGGAGGAATGGATTCGGCGTCATGTGCGCTCGCGATGTGGGCTACCAGACCCGCCAAGAACGTCATCGGCGCGCAGGCTCTAAACACACAGAAAGCAATCCGGTGCTCGGGGGTGGGACTCAACCCATAACGGCTCACGCTTTCGGCGTGCCGCAGTTCCTGGACGTCGGTACGGCCCAGGACGTCGCTGGCCCACCGCACGAGACAGAAACGAACCGGGTCCGCCGCGTCCAGCGCCGCCCTCCGAACCACAAATGTGGTCCCTGGGACGGTTGCCTCGGCTGGAGCAGAACTGCTGTCCATCGCAGTAGGTCTGCCGGATGCACTTGTCCGCGAAGTCCCCACATCGCTCGGGGGTGAGGCCCTCGCACCAGACATCCACGTACGCCCCGGCAGATGCCTTCACGGACGCATCCGAGCCAGAGGATGGCGCGGCGGCAGCGACCGGAGCAGCGCCCTCCGGCGGCGTGGAGTCGGAGCGGCGGGAACACGCCACTTGCATGCCCACGATGGCGAACACGAGCAGCAGGCTCCTGCAGAAGCCACGCTTCCGCGGAGAGCCCGCGATCGTCGCGAGAGGAAACCGGGATTTCCAATGGACGGACCTTCTCGCATTCAACATGGCCCCCCGGGAGGAAACGAGCCCCCTTCCCTGCCGCGGAGCGCGGGCCCGGCTGTGTCTATCCAAGGTCCGGTCGCTGCATCACAGGTGCGCCAAGGGCAATGCGCACCATTGAATCAACCCATCCACGAGTGCGAATCACGCCCTGTCTGGTGTATTGAGTAGAGATGTTCTGCCTCCGCCCCTATCGCGATGTGGCCGACCTCAACACCATGGCTCGCCTCGTGGCACAGGCCTGGGCGGAGCGAGGTCCCCATGTGGAGTGCGCGGTGGGAGACCTGACCTGGCGCCTGCTGCGCAATGCACAGGTACGGCCGGGGGAGGACATCACCTTGTGGGAACACGCGCCCGGACAGCTCGCTGGCTTTGCGTGGGCCTACGGCAACGGCGATGTGGACCTGCTCGTCCACCCGCTCGTGCACGCTGACGCCTTCGCGGAGGATGTGCTTCCCTGGGTTCGCGCACGCCACGAGCGCACCCCGCAGCCGGCCACCGTGTGGGCGCTGGAGAGCAACGGTCCGCTGCTCGCGGCGCTACAGCGGCGCGGCTGGCGGCGCACCACGGGCGGGTGCTACCTGCACCTCGCACTGCCGCTACACGCGGTGCCGTCTCCGCCGCCTTCGCTGCCCGCGGGCTACCGGGTGCGCGCGGTGCGGGGCCCCGAGGAGGTGGCCGCGCGAGCCCTCGTACACCGGCGCGGTTTCGGCTCCGAGCGGGTGACAACGGAGGTGTACGCGCGGCTCATGGAGGCACCGGGTTACCAGCCTGCGTTGGACCTCGTCGCCGAGGCGCCCGACGGAAGCCTCGCGGCCTGCGCGCTGGGCTGGCTCGACGAGGCGAACGCGGTGGGCGAATTCGAACCGGTGGCGTGCGCCCCTGAGCACAGGCGACGCGGGCTGGTGCGCGCGCTCCTACACGAAGGGCTCCGGCGCATGCACATGCTGGGCGCCAGGCGGGCCATCGTGTACGCCTTCGCGGACAACCCGGCCTCCCCCGCCCTCTATCAGTCCGTCGGCTTCACCGTGGTGGACCGCAACCTCGGCCACACCCTGGCGTCCCCATGAACGCCCGTCTCCCCCACACTTGCGGCGAGGGCCGGGCCAGCAATGAGAACGAATGACGCCCGTTCACTACCGGCGAGCCTTCGGGAACATCCGGCCTTCACGAACCCCAGCCTGAGCGACCGCGCGAACGCGCGTGAGACGGAGCCTTGTTCGTCAGCATCTTCGTCGGCGTCCAGAGCACTGACTCCCTCTGGCGGCGAGAGGACGTATCGGGGGCAGAGAGCCGCACTCAGTGGGAGTCCGTCCTACTCCACGAGAACCTCGTGGACCCACCCTCGCCGCTTATTGGCATCGGCGGGCAGCTCCTGTTCAGCGGGCTGTACTCGTTCGTGCTGCCGTCCACCGCCAAGGGCCGCGACGTGCCAACTGAAACTGGCGGTCAGCCGCGACTGCACCAGGAGTGCCGCTCCCCTGCGCGCCCCATGCCGTCAAGGCGAGAGGCACGGATGCGGAGGCCCATACCGGCTGCCCCTTGTTTCCTACACCCCACCAGGGTGCTATCGGACGCAGGAAACGTGGGCAACACGGCCTCTCCACGGGAAGGCAGGTAGATGAAGAGTCAAACCAAGACAGATGGCGAGTCGGCATCGGAACTCATCAACGAAAGGATTGCCGAACTGGGTGATTGGCGAGGCGATGCACTCGCGCGGGTGCGTGCCCTCATCAAGGAGGCCGTCCCGGAGGTCGTGGAGGAGTGGAAGTGGCGGGGAACGCCGGTCTGGTCCCACAACGGGGGCATCTGCACGGGTGAGGCGTACAAGAAGGCCGTGAAGCTGACCTTCTTCAAGGGGGCTTCGTTGGAAGATCCCTCCGGGCTCTTCAACTCGAGCCTCGACGGGAACGTCAGGCGCGCCATCGACATTCACGAAGGTGAGGCGCTGGACGCGAAGGCATTCAAGGCGCTCATCCGCGCGGCCGTCGCGCTCAATACGTCGAGCGGAAAGAAGCCCACGAAGCGCTCGAAGTGAAGGTTGACCTCCGCGGCGCGGGCCGCTCAACTCCTCCTCGAGAAGACGTTGAGACGCCCCGCCCTCGGTGGTCCCAATGACCGCCCATCTGGAGTGAACACCATGGCCGTCAAGTCGTCCAAGGTCGCGAAGAAGGCCACCGCCAAGTCGAGCACGGCGAAGGCGGCCACACCACGCAAGGCAGTCGCCAGGTCAGCGGCCTCCAAGCCCAAGAAGGCCACGGCGAAGAAATCGGCGGCAGCGCCCAAGGCCACCGCGGCCAGACGCAACAGTCCCGCTGCGGCCACCAAGCCGGTCCTCCTCTCTGGCGGTAATCCGCAGATTGCGAAGGGCTACGGCGACGCCCCCATCCGGGCCTACATCGAGGCCATGCCGGGCTGGAAACGCGACGTCGGGCACCGCCTCGACGCGCTCATCGAGCGCACCGTCCCGGGCGTGAGCAAGGCGGTCAAATGGAACTCGCCGATGTACGGCGTCGAGGGCCAGGGATGGTTCCTCGGAATCCACTGCTTCACGAAGTACATCAAGGTGGCCTTCTTCCGCGGCACCTCGCTGCGCCCCATCCCACCCGGTGCGTCCAAGAGCCAGGACACGCGCTACCTCGATATCCGCGAGGACGAGCCGCTCGACGAGGCCCAGTTCGCCGCCTGGGTGAAGCAGGCCAGCCGCTTGCCTGGCGAACGGATGTAGGGCGTGCCCTCCGCGCACGTGCGACTCGTGCCACGGCCTCGTGGCGCGAGTGCCGCTCAGTCAGAAGCACTCCTGCCAGAGCGGGAGACGGCTTCATGCGCGAGGACGCGGAAGTGCTGCGCCGCGGGCGCGGGCCGCGTTCCAGGGAAGGCCACCACCAGCTCCGCGTGTCCGGGAGCGCCGCTCAGGGGGCGGAACACCACCCCTTTGGGACACAGCGCCTGGGAGGACGCGGGAGCGATGGTCAGCCCCAGGCCCGCTTCCACCATGCCAACGACGGACGGCCACGAGCTGGCTTCCTGGAGGATGTTCGGAGAGAAACCCGCGCCCAGGCACATGCTCGTCACCAGGTCGTGCAGGCCCGGCGCGGAGTGACGCGGAAAGAGCACGAACGGCTCGTTCGCCAGTGAGGACAGCGCGACGACCCGCTGACGGGCTCGCGGGTGTCGAGCTGGCAGGGCGAGCACGAAGCGCTCCTGGAGCAGTCGCTCGACGGTGAGCCCTTCGTGACGGAAGGGCGCCCGGATGATGGCGATGTCCAGCTCACCCGAGACGAGCGCGGCGCCGACATCCAGTGTCTCGCTGTCGTCCACCTCCAGCTTCACCTTCGGGAACCGCGTGCGGAAGCGCAGCACGATGTCCGGCAGCACACCAAAGGCAGACGACGCGGCGAAGCCGACACGCAGCGTGCCCGTCTCTCCACTCGCCGCCTGCTGCACCGAATGGATGACATCCGCGCGCCGGGCCAGCAACGCGCGCGCATCCTCCAGCAAGCGGCTCCCGGCGGCGGTAAGCGCCACCCGGCGGCTCGTGCGCGTGAGCAGCTCGACTCCCAGCTCGGACTCCAGCCGGCGAATCTGCTGGCTGAACGGCGGCTGGGCCATGCCGATGCGCGCGGCGGCGCGTCCGAAATGCAACTCCTCCGCCACGGCGACGAAGAGCTGGAGCTGACGGAATTCCATATCGAGACGATATCCATCTCAATGCGCATCAAAAGATATATTGGTCGTGAAGGATGCGGCTTCCTACCATCGGCGCATGCGATTCCCCTTCGTTCCCCTCGGCCTGATGCTCACGGCGCTGACGGGAGCCCCCGTCCTGGCGCTGGATGACGCTCCCCTCCCCCTCGCCCCCTCCGGAGCCACGCCGGATGCGCAGGTCCAGGCGAAGCTGGACCTGGCGGACCGGTTCGTCCGCCGGGCGGAACTCCTGCGGGACAGCCTGGTTCCCCCCAGGTGGCTGCGTGAGGGCGACCGGTTGGTCTTCTGGTCCCGTGAGGGCAAGGACGGCGGGAAGTGGGTGCTGGCGCACGCCAAGACCGGGGAGCTGAAGCCACTCCTTTCCGGTGAGCAACTGAGGCAGCAGCTCTCGACGCTGCTGGGCAAGCCCATCACCGCGCCCCGCTTCTTCGACGTCGCGCTCGCTCCGGATGAGCAGGGCATCGTGTTCCGCCTGGAGGGGAAGACCTTTGGCCTGGGCCTGTCAGGTGGCCACGTCACCTTGCTGTCGCCGGAGGACCGGGCCGCGCTGACGCTGTCGCCCCAGCACTTCCTCGCGCCGAAAGGCGGGGCGCTCGCCGTGCAACGCCAGGGCGGCTTCGCGGTGCTGAACGCGGAAGGCGCCACCGTGGTCGAGCGCACGGGGGAAACGAACCTCGACTGGCGGATTCCGGAGCGTCCCTGGTCACCGGATGGCCGCTTCCTGGTGGTGTGGCGGGATGACCTCCGCGCCGTTCACCAGGTGCCCGTCGTGGACTACTCCTCCGCGCTGGAGAAGGTGACGACGGTGCCCTACGCGAAGTCCGGGACGCCATTGCCGCGCGCGGAGCTCCATGTCGTGGAAGTGGCGACGGGCCGCGTGACGCGCATTCCGCCCGTCGAGGGCGAGACGTATGACTGGTTCGCCGGCTGGAATCCCGAGGGCACCGAGGCGCTGTGTCTCCACCTCTCGCGTGACGCCAAGCGGCTGGACCTGACCGTCGTGGAACCCGCGTCGGGCCAGCGTCGGCACGTGCTGCGCGAGGAGCGCCCGGAGACCTTTGTCACCGGCCTGGACTTCGCGGTGGGCGGCTGGGCGAAGCAGGTGACGGCGCTGCCAGGAGGACGCGGCTACCTCTGGATGTCCGAGCGGGATGGCTGGCGCCACGTGTATGCGTATGACCGCTCGGGGAAGCGCGTGCGGCAGCTCACGCGAGGCGCCTTTCCCGTGCACGAAGTGGTGGGAGTCGCCCCCACGGGAGATGCCCTCTACGTGCTGGCCTCCGCCGACAGCGGCGCGCCATACGAGCACCTCTTCTACCGGGGGAGCCTGAAGGGAGGCGCGTTGAAGCGGCTGTCCTCGGGCTCGGGGATGCACCGCATCACGCTGTCCCCCTCGGGCCAGTACTACGTGGACACATGGTCCTCGCGGACACAGCCCCGGCTGAGGGAGCTGGTGTCCGTGGAGGGTGGCAAGCGCGTGCGGCTCACCACGTCGGACGCGAGTGAGTTCGAGTCGCTCGGCGACACGCGGCCGGAGTCGCTGCTCGTCAAGGCGGCCGACGGCGTCACGCCCCTGCACGGCGTGCTCTACAAGCCACGCGACTTCGACTCCTCGAAGCGCTACCCCGTGCTCGCCTCCATCTACGCGGGTCCGTTCACCACCGTTGTCCCCTGGACCTTCCTGGGGACTTCGGATTCGCTGACCGCCAGCGGCCTGGCGCAGCTGGGCTTCATCGTGGTGTTGCTGGACCCCCGGGGTGGCCCCGGACGGAGCAAGTCCTTCCAGGACGCGAACTACGGCCGCGTGGGCCAGACGGAGATTCCCGACTACGTCGCGGGGCTGAAGCAGGCTGCGTCCACGCGCCCATGGATGGACCTGGAGCGGGTCGGCATCCACGGCGGTTCGTGGGGCGGCTATTTCACGCTGCGCGGCATGCTGACGGCGCCGGACTTCTTCAAGGCGGGCTACGCCGGAGCCCCTGGAGCGCTGGAGGAAGAGGCCATCATCAACGAGCCCTATCTCAACCTCCCCAGCGTCAATCCCCAGGGGTACGCGGCGGGCGACAACCTCGCGATTGCAGACAGGCTGAAGGGCCACCTGAAGCTGATGCACGGCACGAGCGACGTGAATGCCACGCTCTCCGTGACGATGCGGATGGCGGAAGCGCTCATCCGCGCGGGCAAGCGCTTCGAATTGCTCATCATGCCCGGCCAGCCGCACTCGCCTCGGGGGGCCGCCAGCCGCTACTACCGGGACGATGTGGGCCTGTTCTTCCTCCGGACCCTGGGCGGTCCACGGTAAGGGCTCCTCATGGGCCCTTGCGGCCAGGCGCTCGGCGGTCCGCATGGAGCCAGCGGCGCACCTCCTCCAGGTACTCCCGTGGGAGGACATGCCCGCTGTCGAAGGTCTTGTGGGTCTTGCGACGAGCCGGAGCGGCATCGAACAGGGCGCGGCTGTCCGCGACAGGCGCGAAGTCATCCTTGTTCGCCGTCAACAGCAGCCATTCCTGGTGAACGCTCGCCATGTGGCGCGAGGGGGCAACCTCCTCCATCGACGGGTCGATGTGGGGAGGAACCATCGTCACCAGGTGGGTGATGCGAGGCTCACGCGCCGCCAGCAGGATTCCCACCTGGGCGCCCATGCTGTACCCGGCGACGAGCACCCGAGGCGGCTGGCCTTTCGCGAGCACGGTGGTCAGCAGCGCGTGGGCATCGCGGACGGTGTCGGCAATCATCGCCACGTACCCCGAGGGGTCCCCTTGATGCGCCCGCTTGGCGAGCGCTCCCGGCTTCGCCTCGGGCGTCGCCCGCTCTCCGTGCCGGCGTGCATCGAGGAGATAGACGCGGTAGCCGGACCGCAGCAGTTCGTCCTTCAGCACACCGCCGTGGGTTGGCCCTTCGTTCGACAGCCAGTCCTCCTTGCGGCGCGTAAGGCCGTGCAGGAGGACAGCGATGGGTGGATTCGCGGCGGCTCCCTCCGGTTCCAGCACCCGCGTGGGGATGCGTTCTCCATCCGCGCCGCGAACGTCCAACGACGTTTCCAGGGCGGCGGCACGGGCCACAGAAGCGGATAGAAGCAGCAGGCACAGCGACAGCAAGCGGGTCATCTCGGCTCTCCCAGAGGTAAGAAGCCCGGTCACCTTGCCGCCCTCCGCGTCAGCCCCGCGTCAACACCCGGTTGACCTCCGGTTGACGTGGCGGCTGATAACCTGCCCACCCATGCGAGTGCTCGTCGTCGAAGACAACCTGGACCTCCAGGCCAACATCGAGAGGTTTCTGGGGAAGGACTTCCAGCTCGACTTCGCCGCCACCGGGCCCCAGGGCCTCACACTCGCGCTGGGCCAGGAATACGACGTCATCGTCCTGGACCTGATGCTGCCGGGAATGAGTGGCATCGAGCTGTGTCAACGCTACCGGCAGCTCGCGCCCCGGCTGGTGCCCATCCTCATGCTGACCGCGCGGGACACGCTCGATGACAAGGAAGAAGGCTTCCGCGCGGGCGCGGATGACTACCTCGTCAAGCCGTTCTCCTTGAGGGAGCTGCGGCTGCGGCTCGAAGCCCTGGCGCGGCGGCCCGTGCCTCCGAGCGGACGACGGCTGACGGTGGGGCCCCTGACGCTGGAGCCAGACACGGGCCAGGCCCGGCGAGGCGCGCGCACCGTCCACCTCAACAAGACCGAGACACTCCTCCTGAGGCTGCTGATGGAGGCCGCGCCCGAGCCCGTCTCGACAGCCACGCTGGCCCACCACCTCTGGGGGGACGATGCGCCGGAATCCAGTGCCTTGCGCACCCACGTCTATGCCCTGCGCGGAGCACTCGCCGAGCTGGGGATGAGCGATTGCATCACCACCCTCCGCAACAAGGGATACCGCCTGGATGCGCGCGAGGACTAGGTCGGTCCGAGGTCTCCTCCTGGGCGCCATGGGCATGTCCGCGGCGCTCGCGCTCGTCCTGATGGGGACGTTCTTCACGCTCTTCAGCTACGACCTGGAAGACGCCATCTTCGCTCGGTTCGTCGCCACCGCGGCGGACGGACGCAGGGATGACACGGAGGCCATCCCACTTGGAATGACGGCCTATGTCGGCCCCAAAGGCCTTCCGTCCTGGCTCGGAGACGCGCTCCCCCTGGACACACCTCGCGGCGAATACGAGGTCTTTGCCCAGGGCCGTGGGCACTTCCATGTCGCGGTGCGACCGGACGCGTCCGCTGGCACGACGCGCTACGTGGTCTTGGACACGACGGCGCTGACGAGCACCACCCGCCACCTGCGCCAGACGTCCGGACTGCTGCTGGCAAGTGCGCTGCTGGCCCTGCTGGGCGCCGCCGGGCTCTCCCTGGTCGTCGCACGGAGGCTCAGCCGTCCGCTGGAACAGCTCGTGGCACGCGTCCAGTCGGATACTCCGGCGCGGGAAGAGGACATCGGGGTCACCGAGGTGCGGGCCCTGGCCGAAGCCCTGCGTATCCGGGATGCCCGAATCCAGGAGCTGCTGGAGCGGGAGCGCGCCTTCAACCGGGACGCGAGCCATGAGCTGCGTACGCCTCTCGCCGTGGCGCTGGGCGCGGTGGAGATACTGGAGTTGGACCCACCCGCGGACACGGAGACCTTCGCCCGTCTGCGGCAGGCCATTCACCACATGGGCCTGCTGACGGAGGGCATCCTCTGGCTGGCCCGGTCAGGCCGCTCCGACGAATCGTGCGGACTGGTGAGCATCTCCCGCGAAATGGTCGCGCTGTACGGCAAACACCGCCCTCACGGCGACGTGGCGCTCGTCATCGAGGCGAAAGAGGAGGTCCTCGCGCCACTTCCGGGGTCCGTGGCGCGAGTGATGTTGGGCAACCTCATCAAGAACGCGCTCGCCTATACGCCCCAGGGGCGCATCGTCCTCCACATCGCGCCAGAGGGCTGGAGCATCTCCGACACAGGTGTGGGCTTCGGCCAGGTCGAGCCCGGACACACGGGCTTCGGTATCGGCCTGTCGCTCGTGGAGCGGCTGGCGCGCCGGTTCAACTGCGACGTGACCTTCAGCGCCGTGGAGCCACATGGGACGAGGGTGCGGCTCACCTGGCCATCCGTCGAGCCCGGCTGACTGGAGGACCGCGACGCACGGCATCCCGTGCGTCGTGGCAGCGTCACGCCATTCCCACGAGCGGAGCGGCGCGAGCCGCCCCGCCTGCTGCGACGACTAGCCCTGGTGCTTCGCGATGAGCGCGTTCGCCGCTTCCGGGTTGCTCTTGCACTCGAGCAGGGCGCTGAGAATCAGCGGCGCGACAATGGTGGCATCCGACTCGATGACGAACATCGGCGTCGTCTCGGTCAGCTTGTCCCAGGTGATCTTCTCGTTGGGCGTCGCGCCCGAGTACGAACCGTAGGACGTCGTCGAGTCGCTGATCTGGCAGAAGTAGGCCCAGGGCTTCACCGGCTTCTGCAGGTCGTACTTGATCGACGGAACGACGCAGATGGGGAAGTCACCGGCGATACCGCCGCCAATCTGGAAGAAGCCGACACCCCGGCCCTCGGACATCTCCTCGTAGCGGTCGTAGAAGTCGGCCATGTACTCAATGCCAGACTTGACGATGCTCGCGTTGAAGTCGCCCGCCTTCACGTAGGACGCGAAGATGTTGCCGAACGTCGAGTCCTCATAGCCAGGGACGACGATGGGCAGACGGAGCCGCGCCGCCTCGAGCAGCCAGCAGGCCTCCGGGTCACCCTCATACGCGGAGGGGTCGAGCGCCTGGATGAACGCGTAGAAGTACTCGTGCCAGAAGCGGCGCTCGCCCTTCTCGGTCGCGCCCTTCCACATCGGAACGGCAATCTTCTCCACCGCGCGGAACGCCTCGTCCTCGGGGATGCTCGTATCGGTGACCCGGCGCATCCGCTGCTCGAGGATTCGCGTGTCGTCCTGCTTGGTGAAGTAGCGGTACTCGGGGAAGTCCTTGTACCCCGAATGCGCGACGAGCCGGAAGAGCGACTCCTCGATGTTGGCGCCCGTCACCGACAGACCGTGAATCAGCCCCGCCCGGATGGCCGGCGCGAGCGTGATGCCGAGCTGCGCCGACGACATCGCGCCCGCGACGCTCCAGAACATCCGGCCACCGTTCGACACATGCTCCCAGTAGGACAGGAGCGCATCGCGCGTCGCGCGCGCGTTGAAGTTCTTGTAGTTCGTGAGGATGAACTTGAGAACGGGAAGTTCGGACGAAGACATGTGAGCCTCCAGCAACAACGTGGTGAATGCTCGAGAGGCACACGCCTGACAGAGCCACTCGAGGACACCCTACGGTCGCAACGAGATGTCGCGGCCGCCATCGGAGCGTCAAGTGGCTCCGGGCTAGCTAGCACAGGAGGACCGCGACCCGCCACCGCGTTCCACGGCTCCCCGGTTGGCTCCCAACCGAGCCGCCCACCTCAGATGCGCTGAACCACCCGCAGCGCGAAGCGCACGAAGCGTGCGTCCAGTGGCTCATTGAGCATGAGGCGCTGCCATACCAGGCCGGAGAGCACGTTGACCACGAGCTCCCGGTCGGCGGGCCGGCGGTCGGCGAGGCACGCCCGGAGTTCGTCACCCCGCGGGCGCACCAGTTGGGCGATGAGCCGCCGGTGGAGGTCCTCGTCGAATTGCGCCTCCGCCATCAGCGCTCGCAGCACGGGCGCCGCCTCCGCGGCCCCCCGGCAGAACTCCACCAGCGTCGAAGACAGGGAAGGCTTGCGCCGGCTCATGCGAGGCGCCTGACTCACCCACTCGGAGAACGCGTCGAGCACCAGCGCCCCCTTGCCGGGCCACCAACGATAGATGGTCTGCTTCCCAGCCCCCGCGCGCTCCGCCACGTCAGCGGTCGTCACCGCCGCATAGCCCTTCTCCAGCACCAGCTCCTGCGCCGCCGTGAGAATGGCCAGGCGCACTTTCTCGTCCCTGGGTCGTCCCGTCCGCATGACTCGCCTTTACGAGACTTCGGGTCTCGGAAACAACCCACTTACGAGACCGGCGGTTCCGAAATCGCGTAACGCAGTGCGCACCTGCGTAACCCGCGCGCGTTGACGGGGAAGAGGGCCCTGTGTACGACTGCGAGTGACCATGGCTAAACAATCAGGTTTGCTGCGCCGTCTTGGGAATGTGGCGCTGAATGAGGTGAGCGAGCGCTTCGGCAGCACGTCACCCACGCCTTCCTCCGGAGACACGCGCTTCACGCCGCCGACGCCTGCCGCGTCGAAGGACGAAGAATCACTCGAAGGCTGGGGCTTCGCCGACACGCGTTTCGTGGTGAAGCCCGACGGGAGCACCGTCCTCACGGGCACCCGCTACAACATCAGCAATGTCGCGCTGCCAGACTTGATGCCGTGGTTCGCCGGCAAGCTGGCCTCGCCGCTGGGGTACGACAATCGCAACGAGCCGCACTACCCGCCCGAGATTCCCGCGGCGAAGAAGAACGACAAGCTTGTAGCGGCGCTGCGCGAGTTCCTGAAGGAAGAGCAGCTCACCGACGCCCCCAAGCAGCGCCTGCGCCGTGGCCATGGCCACACCGGCGGTGAAATCTGGGCCATCCGCTACGGGAAGCTGGACCGGGTGCCCGACCTCGTCGTCTTCCCGCGCGGCCACGATGAGGTGGTACGGCTGGTGGAGGTCGCCACCCAGCACGGCGCCTGTGTCATCCCCTTCGGCGGCGGCACCAATGTGACGGAGGCGCTGCGCATCCCACTCTCCGAGGAGCGCCTGGTCATCGCCGTCGACATGCGGCAGATGAACCGGATTCTGTGGGTGGACCCCGTCAACCGCATGGCCTGCATCGAGGCGGGCGCCACGGGCCGTCACCTGATGGAGGAGCTCGCGAAGTTCGGCTTCACCATGGGCCATGAGCCGGACAGCCTCGAGTTCTCCACGCTCGGCGGGTGGATTGCCACGAACGCCAGCGGCATGAAGAAGAACCGCTACGGCAACATCGAGGACCTGGTGCTCGACATGCAGGTCGTCACGCCCCAGGGCATCGTGGAGCGCCCGCGCCAGGCGCCCCGAGAGAGCGTGGGCGTCAACCCGCGCCAGTACATGTTCGGCAGCGAGGGCAACTTCGGCATCGTCACCACGGCGGTGGTGAAGCTGTTCCCCCTTCCCGAAGTGCAGCGCTACGGCTCGGTCATCTTCGCTGACCTCGAAACGGGCCTCTCGTTCCTCTACGCGCTCCAGCAGTCGGGAGCGGTGCCGGCCAGCGTGCGGGTGATGGACAACACCCAGTTCCACTTCGGCCAGGCGCTCAAGCCAGCCAAGCACGGGCTGGCCGCGAAGGTGAAGAGCGAGGTCGAGAAGGCCGTGGTGACGAAGATCAAGGGCTTCGACCCGTACAAGCTCGCCGTGGCCACCCTCGTCTTCGAGGGCTCGCGCGAGGAGGTCGCCTTCCAGGAGAAGACGGTGTACCGCATCGCCTCGGAGCACGGCGGCATGAAGGGCGGTGGCGCCAACGGTGAGCGCGGCTACCAGTTGACCTTCGGCATCGCGTACATCCGGGACCTCACCTTCGAGCACTGGGCCATCGCCGAGAGCTTCGAGACGAGCGTGCCGTGGAGCCGTGCCATGGACCTCTACGAGCGCGTGCAGCGCCGCGTCGAGAAGGAGCACGCCGCGCTGGGCCTTCCGGGCAAGGTCTTCTTCACCGGCCGCTTCACGCAAGTCTACCAGACGGGCGTGGTCATCTATTTCTACCTGGGCTTCTACGCGCGCGGCGTCAGCGACCCGGTGGGCGCCTACGCGGCGCTCGAGCACGCGGCGCGTGAGGAGATCCTGGCCGCTGGCGGCTCGCTGTCGCATCACCACGGCGTCGGGAAGATTCGCCGCGACTTCCTGCCCGAGGTGTACTCGGAGGCCGCGTTGGCCCTCAACCGCAAGGTCAAGGCCGCCATCGACCCCGACAACGTCTTCGGCGCGTCGAACTGCGGAATCAACGGCCCGGTGGCCCTGACCCCGGATGAGGAGGCGCACTGATGTCCCGCCACGTATTTCTCACCGGCGTCACGGGTTTCGTTGGCAAGGTGGTGCTGGAGGCGCTGCTCGCGCAAGGCGTCGAGCGCGTCACGGTGCTGGTGCGCGAGTCGAAGGACCGCCAGGGCCGCGTGCATTCGGCGGCGGAGCGCTTCGCGAAGGTGGCGCAGGCCGAGTGCTTCTCGCGCCTCCAGCCCGGCTGGACGGAGCGCGTCGCGGTGGTGAGCGGCGACCTCGAGCAGCCCGCTTGCGGCCTGTCTCCCGCCGACGCCGATGCCGTGCGCCAGCACGTCACGCACGTCGTGCACTGCGCCGCCAGCGTGGAGTTCGACCTGCCGCTGGCGCAGGCGACCTCGGCCAACATCCGGAGCGCGCTGTCGGTGCTGGAGCTCGCGCGCACGTGCCCCAAGGTGGTGGGCATGGTCGACGTGTCGACGGCCTACGTCAGCGTGTGGCGGCCCGGCCCCATCGAAGAGAAGCTGGCGCACCTGCCGAAGCCCGCCGCGGAGCTCTACGAGGCCTTCCAGGTGGCGCAGGGCGACGGCCGCGAGTGGCTGGAGCTCACCGGCCACCCCAACACGTACACGCTCACCAAGAGCGTCGCCGAGCACCTCATCTGTGAGCGCCGCGGCCACGTGCCCGTCGTCATCGTGCGCCCCAGCATCGTCTCGGCGGCCCACCGCACGCCCTTCCCGGCCTGGCTCGACAGCCCGGCGGCGCTCGCGGGCTGCCTGCTGTACAGCGGCCTGGGCGTGGTGCGCGCCTTCAACGCCGACCCGTCGGTGCGCCTGGACGTGGTGCCGGTGGACGTGGTCGCCAGCGAAGTCGTGCGTTCGGTGTTCGGTCCCATGCCGAAGCCCGGCCAGGCCGTTCCCATCGTTCACGCCACCATGGGTGTGCAGCGCGCGCTGCGCATCGACATGGCCGCGGCGTCGACCATCGAGTGGTTCAAGCACCGCCCCGGCGTGGTGAAGGCGCCCGACATGTTCGTCGGCCGCAAGGACCACGGCTTCGACGCGGTCGACTTGATGCGCCGGGAGCTGCCGGTGCAATTGCAGAAGGCGGCGCTCGCGCTCTTCGGCCAGGCCAAGGCCCACCGCCGGCTGGTGCGCGCCGACGAGAAGGTGCAGTACCTCAACGAGGGCTTCGCTTACTTCACGCACCACACCTTCGACTTCGTGCGCAGCGCGCCGCTGGAGGTCCCCGGCTTCGATCCCTTCGAGTACGTGCGCGTGGTGAATGAGGGCATGTACCGCCACCTGCTGTCGCGCGATGAGAGCCAGGTGTCCTTCGCCGGGCCGAAGCACGACGACGCGCGCGGCGACCGGGCGTGGGTCCAGGAGCGCGGCGTGGGCAACACCACGCACAAGGTGTTTGGCTATGCGCTGCGCAAGACGTTCCGCCACTGCACCAGCGACGTGACGTTCGACCGGCCGTCGTTCGAGCGCGCGATGGCGCAGGTGCCTCCCGGAACGCTGGTGGTGCTGGCGCCCACCCACCGCAGCTACTTCGACTTCCTGCTGACCAGCTACCTGTGCTTCCAGCACCCGGAGCTGGGCATCTCGATGCCACACATCGCCGCCGCGGAGGAGTTCGGCCGCATCCCGGTGGTGGGCCCGATTCTCAAGGACTCGCAGGCCTTCTTCATCAAGCGCGGCGTGGGCCGCGAGGTGCCGGAGCTGGGCGAGGAGCTGCGCCGGCTCACCGAGAAGAACGCTTCGCTCATGTTCTTCGTCGAGGGCCAGCGCAGCCGCGCGCGGCTGATGCTGCCGCCCAAGCGCGGGATGTTGCGCGCGCTGCAGAATACGAAGCGCCAGTTCGTCGTGTTGCCCGTCGCCATCTCCTACGACCGGCTTCCGGAGGAGGCGTCCCTGTCGGAGGAGCTGTCCGGCAAGCCGCGCCCGAAGATGACGCTCACCGGCGTGCTGTCGTGGCTCACGAAGCTGACGCGTGGCCAGGTGCAGCTGGGCCGTGTGCATCTGTCGTGTGGCGCGCCGCTGGCGCTCAACCCGGACACCGACGTCCGCGCGCTGAGCCATGCGCTCATGGCGGAGCTGCAACGCCACACCACGGTGAGCAGCTTCCATCTGCGCACGTTCCTCGCAGAGAACCCGATTCCGGGCGTGGATGAAGCGTGGCTGCGCGAGGCCATCGAGCGCCGCGGAGGCCGCGTGCTCGACAGCGACCTGCCCGTCCCCAGCCCCCTGTCTCCCGCGCTGGCACACTCGCTCCGGAACCAGTGGCAGCACTGGTTCGCCGGCGACGTGCTGGCCCGGCAGCCCGGCAACCCCGCGCTGGAGGACCACCTGTCGCGCTACCGTTGGTGCGCCACGCCGCTGGCCGAGCTGAGCGACGCGCGCGTCGACGCCGTGGTGAAGGCGCTCTTCGAGCCTGTCGTGCGCGACTACCAGGAAGCGACGAAGGTGCGCGCGCCCGACGAGCTGAAGGCCGTGGCGGTGACACACCGGCCGCACCTCGACGGCGTGGTGCAGGCGCTGGTCTCGCGCGACATCGTGAAGCCCGCGGGTGACAACTTCGAGTGGGGACCGAACGCGGCGGAGCTGTCCCAGTTCCATGAGGCATGCGCCTGGCGCGGGGTGCAGCCGTGAAGACACTCGTGACGGGAGCCAGCGGGTTCCTCGGACGCAACCTGCTGGAGACGCTGGGCGACGACGCCGTGGCGCTGGTTCGCTCGCCGCTGCCGGGCCCGGTGGCCCAGGTGTCGGGCACTCCGCTCGACCCTGACGCGTGGCTGTCCCAGGCCCAGGGCGTGAAGGTGCTGATTCACTCCGCGGGAATGGTCCACCACAGCCGGCAGCACGCCGACGAGATGGTGCGCTTCAACATCGACAGCTCGCTGGCCATGGTGCGCGCCGCGAAGGCGCTCGACGCCCGGCTGGTGCTGGTGTCGACGTCAGGCACGGTGGGCTGCTTCTCCCATCCGACCATCGAGGCGGACGAGCACTCCCTCTACGCCGAGGCGCTCGTGGGCCGGTGGCCCTACTACCTGTCGAAGATTCTCGCCGAGCAACAGTCGCGGAAGCTGGCGAAGCAGCTCGGCGTGGAGATGACGGTGGTGCGGCCTCCGGTGCTCCTCGGCCCCGGGGACACCCTGGGCCGCTCGACGACCAACGTGGCCCGCGTGCTGAACGGGCGCCTCCCCTTCATCCCCACGGGTGGAATCGCCTTCACCGACGTGCGGGACGTGGCGCATGCGCTCGCGGTGCTGGCGAAGAAGGCCGACTGGCGGGACACGTACCACCTGCCTGGCACCGCCCTGCCCCTGCGCACCTTCTTCGAGCGCGTGGGCGAGGTCGCCGGCATCCGGGTGAACCGTCCCGGCGTGCCGACGCTCGTCGTCGACGGGCTCGCGAAGCTCGGCTCCCACGTGCCGCTCAAGAAGCTGCCGGACCCCGTGGTGCTCGAGATGTCGACGTGCCACTGGGGGTTCAAGACGCTGTGGAGCCACGAGGAGCTCGACTACCGGCCGCGGAGCCACCGGCAGACCCTGAGCGACACGGTGGCGTGGCTGCGCGAGGCGCAGGCGCGGCAGACGCCCCTGGCGGGCTGAAGTCTGGAGGGGCAGCGCTCCGTCGCCGCCCCTCCCCCTCAAACAACGAGGGAGCGATGCGGCACATGGCCTAGACTGGGTCCGAACCAACCCTCTTACGGACCCAGTCACCATGAAGCCCACGCCAGGAGACATCTTCGTCGTCCACACCCCTCGGCTTGACGCCTACACGGCGGTCCAGGTGACCGCCCTGAAGGTCGAGGGGAAGAACGAGCTGGCCTGTGTGCTGGCGTTGGATTGGGTAGGCCCCTCCCTGCCCGACGCCGCCGCGGTGGCGGCCATGGCTCCCGCCCACTTCAACTTCTTCTTCTGGAAGGACCACTGCATCCACGTCTGGGCGTCCGCCGAGGTTCCTCGCGGCTTCACCCGGGTGGGCCACCGGCCGCCCCTCGTCGTCGAGGACGTCAACAGCTACAGCGGTTGGCCCTCCGGCAGCGCCCTCTACAGTCAGCGCCGCTGGGAGGCCATCCCCCAGGCGCAACGCGACGCCTTCAAGCAGATGGTCGCAGCACCCGACGAGCAGGTGCTGTTCACGGTCGGCGACATGGAGGTACGCCGCTCGACGCAGCGGCTGGATACGGCTCGCCTCGCCGCCGCGCCTGACTTGACGGTGTTCGAGGTGCTGCCGATTCTGACGTCTGTCAATGCGGACGCCCCCATCCCTGGCCTGTTCGACTTCATCCGGCGCCGCCCCTTTGTCTATGAATCAGCGGTGCTCAAGCATGGTGAGCGCCGAGTCGACCTGCGGGGAGCCCAACTGTCCCGGCTCACGCTCGACGTGACGGGCGTCCACGAGCTCTATCTGAACGACGGCCTCGAGGACCTGTCCCTGGTCGGCCAGCCTGACCCGGCGCTGAAGATTCACGGCGAGGCGGATGGGCGCTGGCTGACCTTGTCCCTGGGCGCTCCGGACATGCCCTGGTCCGGTCTGGACACACTGGACAGCCTTCATCTGCGGGCCGCGCGCGACGTGGATGCGTCGCGCATCGTGCGGCGCTTTCCGAACCTGACGGAGCTGCGCATCTGGGGAGCCCCGGGCTACCTGAGAAACACCGCAGAGCTGGCGAAGCTCCCGGCCCTGGCCATGCTGACATTGAGCGACATGTTCGGGATGTCACCCGACGAGTTCCCCGGCCCGGAGCAGCTCCCCCACCTGGGCATGCTCTGGTTGACGAGCATTCCCGCGGACGTCGCCGCCCAGGTGAAGAAAGCCTACAAGGCCGCTGCGCGCGAGGGCCTGGACCTGTCGGTGCGACAGCCGCGCAAGGCCGACTGGCTGGCGGAGAACCTGGACAACCCCTTTCGCGTCTGGGACGGGGCCGACAACATCAGTCCAGCCCAGGCGAAGAAGGCCGCGGCGCTGTACCGCCAGGCACGGTCGGCCGCGCTCAAGGCCGTCTCCGAAGGGGACCGCGCCCCCGCCGCCCTCGTGTCCGCGCTCACCCCCATCGTCACGGCCTACACCGAGGGCTTCAACAAGCTGGATGCCCGCAACACCTTCATCTTCACCGAGGAGCGTGAGCAGATTTATCTCGCGCTGATGGGCATCTTCGACGCGGTGGATGAAAAGCTCCGGTCCACGGAAGGGACTCCCGCCGAGCCGCTCAATCGAGAGGCCCTGGTGTCGGTGATGGACTCGATTCGAGACTTCTAGGGTGATTCACCTCGGTGAATTCACGAAGCCCTGCATGCATCGGCGACGACGTTGGCCATCCGATTGATGGTGGCCACGAATGCCCTCATCGAGCCATCCGGTTGTTTTGCGTAACAAATTTGTATCAATCCCCAGGGACAACCGGACGCAGTCATTGAATTTTTTCACATGCCCAGAGGCATGTAGCGTCCGCTCCCGTGCTCCAACAGGACATCTGTCCATTCCGTATCGGAACACTTATTACCGTTTAAAACGGGCAAATCTGGCGTGCTATCTTCCGCCGCCATGCGCACTTCCCTCAGCTTCGCGTCCCTCCTCGTCGCTTCTTCCCTCACCGCTGGCTGTCTCGGTCCCGAGACGGACACTGATACGGATGCGGTTCAGTCCATCGAGCAGCAGGCCACGGACCCCTTGTTCCGCGTCCACAACGTCGTCGAGGCGGTGCTCCCGGCCGCCAACTACGACGGTGTCGCTGGCGACGAGTGCATCGCGCTCGTGAACCCCGAGCACCGCCTCCGCAAGATCATCGTCGTCGAGACGGCCGGTGCCAACGGCGCTTGCGCGCTCAATGCCTACAGCGCTGGCGGCGCCCTCAGCTTCACCTGGGGCGACACCACCGTCTACCAGGGCCCGGCCGGCATCGCCTCCATCCGCGCGGCGCTCTCCGACACGGATGGCGCCGTGCACCGCCTCACCGGCACGCTCACCTCCGAGGCCACCACCCTGGCCCACCTGCAGTCCTTCCTCACGCAGACCTACGCCCAGCAGGCCAGCCAGCTCGCCACGTTCACCGCGGAGCGCGTCCACTCCCGCTACGACTTCGAGGGCCAGGAGCAGGTCTACGCCGAGGCCGCCTACCAGGCCGTCCGGGTCACCCAGCCCTGTGAGAACCCCGGCTACCCGACCCTCGAGGCCCGCATCCACAACGGCTTCGTCTATGGCTACACGGCCAGCAACACGGGCAGCTGCCACAGCGGCTGGTTCACCCGGCGCTACGTCTACAACCGCAACTGGCAGCTCGTCGACAGCTACGAGTACTCCGAGTAGTCCGCCACGCCGCGGATTGATGCGGCAGGCAGTCGCCGTTGCTCATTGATGGCCATGGATGGGCCTCTCGCGCGAAGCTGTCCAGCGGGAGGCCATCCATGAGCGCTTCGTCCAGGGCGCGGCCGGGCACAGCCCTCCCTCGGGCTGAAGCAGGCCCTGACGTCGCGCCACCAGGCAGCGGCGCGCCCTGCGCTGTAGGGCATCACATCGCGGCGAAACAGCCGTGAAACGTCACGGGAATGGCCTGGTCGAAGTGAACGGTCGCCAGCGGACCGTCTTCGACATGCTCGCCGTCGAGCACCGCGACGTAGGAGTGGTCGGTCGTCGAGTCGAACACGAGGTCGAGCACGAAGGTGGCGTCCTGCGACGCCTCGCGCGGCACGAGCACGGGCTCACTCGGCACATGTCCGGCCGGGAGTCCCCACTCGGAGCTCCCGCCCCGGTCGAGGTCGATGCGCGTCACCCCCAGGATGTTCCGGTCCGCGACGTTCCGCTCGGTTTGCGCGAACACCGTACCGTGCCGCGCGCCATGCAGTCGCGGATGCACCTGAGGAAAGTCGCAGGGAACGTCGAAGAGCTTCGTCTCACGCGCCGTGCCGGACTTCAGGTCGAGCTTCACTCGCGTCAGCAACGGGAGGGGCCCGGTCGATTCCATTTCTCCAATCTCCCCGAGCGAGAACTCGGGGTAGCGGCAGAAGTCGACACATGGACCGTCCGCGTCCTCGAAGGCGTTCGAGAAATGCCAGAGCCAGAAGGGGGCGAGCTCGAACGTCCGGGGTGAATGGATGGCATCGAGCGGGACGACGATGAGCCGCGCCCCCAGCTCAGGCCTCCACCGAAAGAGCTGGGTGACATCTCCCAGGCCGACCATGGCGCGCAGGAGATTCAACTGCACGGGCCCCACGAACAGGATGAGGTGCCGCTCCGTCGCCATGAAGTCATGCACCATGCTCTGCCAGGGCGCCTCCACGGTGCCGAGCTTCGACGGCTCCCCGTCGTCCGGCAGCGCGTACAGGTCGATGTTCATCTTCCGGCCATACCGGACCCCGAAGTTGAACGTCGTCCGCAGCGAAGCGACACGATGAGGGTGTGCGGAGAAGGCCCCCGTCACCACGCCCAGTCCCGTGGCGTCGAGCGTCTCCAACGTCGCGGGGTCCATCTCCTGGAGCAGGCCGTTCTCCATCAGCGCGAAGAGCCGGTCCTTCCACAGGAACGTCGAGGTGTTGCCCGTGGTCTTCGCCACGTCCTTTCTCGCCGACCGCATCCGGTCGAGCCACGACGCGGATGACGTGTAGAGAAACCGCCCCGCGCGTTCCTCCGCACGGTAGCCGGCGCTCTCGACGATGCGGCTCGCGCCCTGCGCGCCACCGCCGTCGAAGCGCACCGCCGTCACGGCGCCATCCGCCTCGAACGCATGCGCGATTCGCGTGCCAAATCGCTCGAAGAGGCCCGGTCCGGCGCGGAACAATGTCCCCCGGAGGGACTCGGGGAGCCGGCCTTCGACCCGCAGCGGCTCGAAGCCATGGGGACGGGAGAGGGACCGCAACAATGGGCTCACGGCATTCGCGCTGCGCATCCGCTGCTCCTGGAGCGATGAAATCTGCGTCGAGGCGCAAAGTAAGTGTCTCTTACTTACTTTGCAACAAGGGCCCGTCCATCTACCCTGGCTCCACGCATGGCCACGAAGACGCGAGCACGCCCGTACCACCACGGGGACCTCAAGCACGCCCTGCTGGAAGCCAGCATCGAGCTCATCCGCGAGAAAGGCGTCGACGCGCTCACCGTGGCGGAGGTCGGACGCCGCGTGGGGGTGTCCTCCGCCGCGCCCTACAAGCACTTCGCGGACCGGCTGGCCCTGCTGCGTGCGCTCGCGATGGAGGGAAACCGACGACTCAACGCGGCCCTTATCACAGCGACGGAAGGGACGACGGACCCGCACGAGGCCTTCCGGCGCTCAGGGGTCGCCTACGTCCGGTGGGCCGCGGAGAACCCGGCCCTGTACCGCATCGCGACGGACCCGGCGTACATCGACTACGCGGGCCCGCATCCGGACGAGGAAGTCCCCGAGCCGCTCAAGGGCTCGATGGACACGTTCTGGCCGGAGCTGTCGAAACTCGTCCGGTCTGGGAGCGCGCTCCCCACCTCACATCCATTGATGGAGCAACTACGAGGTCGCGCGCTCGCGCAGGGGTTGGCGAACATGTTCGTCAGCGGCGTGTTCGACTCACTCGGAATCGCCACATCCGACGCGGAGCGGCTTGCCCGCGCCATCACCGGTGAGGACGTCCCGGCCACGACACGCAAGGGCAAGACTTCGCGGACGCTCCGTTCAGGGGCATCCTCATGACGTACGAACAGTGATTCACCACGCACAAGGTTGAAGGGGCCGTCCGGAATCCGCCGCGAACGCGACGAGGTCCTGCCCGTCTTCCACCAGCACCGACGCGGACTGGATGGGTGCGGTGCGTTCATGCCGCGCTCCGTTGCCACGGAAGCCCAGAGCACCCGCCGCCGCCCTGAGCGCACGGCCCCCACGGTGCCCCAGGGAGAAGGCCGCGCCCCCCTTGGAGACGGGGTCTTGGATACGTACTGGCTCGTATCTTCCGTAGAATCGCGAGTGAGTCCGGGCACTTGGGGCCCATGGTGATGCAGCCACCCACCCCGCCTGTCGTCCGGACTGGCGCCCCGCATGAGCGCCGACCCGGCGCTGGAGGCTGTAACGCACCCGCCCAGAACGTTGGTAGGACTCCCAACCTGCTGGGGCGCGCCTAGGAAACTCCCAGATTGCGCTGAAATCAACTATACGCGCTCCGTACAAATTTCGCGGCACACGAGCGACCCGGTCGGCGAGGTCAGGCTCCCGGGACGTCTCTGGAGGATTGGATGGAGTTGTCGAGTCTCGAGTCGAGTTTCTGGGCAATCGCACCGGGCGTGGTCGGCGCCGTGGGGCTGCTCTTCGCTGCGGTCTTCTACTTCCGCGTCAAGGCGCTCCCGGAGGGTGACGCGACGATGAACCGCATCGCGGGCTACATCCGCGACGGCGCGATGGCGTTCCTCGTCCGCGAGTACAAGGTGCTCGCCGCGTACTGCGCGGTCATCGCGGTGCTCATCGGCCTGGCGCTGGGGCCGCTCGCCAGCGGGAGCTTCGTGCTCGGCGCGTTCCTCTCGCTGCTGGCCGGCTACATCGGCATGAAGGCCGCGACGTTCGCGAACGTGCGCACCGCGCAGGCCGCGCGCACCGGCTCCAAGCCGAACGCGCTGCTGGTCGCGCTCGACGGTGGCGCGGTCATGGGGCTCGCCGTCGCCGGCCTGGGCCTCCTCGGCATGGGCGGCGTCTACTACGCCTTCCAGGGGCATCCGCAACTGTCCCCCGTCCTCCACTCCTTCGCCGTGGGCGCCAGCTCCATCGCGCTCTTCGCCCGCGTGGGCGGCGGCATCTACACCAAGGCCGCTGACGTCGGCTCCGACATCGCCGGCAAGGTCATTGAGAACATCCCCGAGGACGACCCGCGCAACCCGGGCGTCATCGCCGACAACGTGGGCGACAACGTGGGTGACGTGGCCGGCATGGGCGCTGACATCTACGAGTCCATGGTGGCCGCGATTGTCGCCGCCATGGCCATCGCGCTGACCGCCAGCGCCGCGGACCTCTCCCGCCTCGTGGTGGACCCCTCCGCGATTGGGAGCGCGAAGGTGGCGGGCGTGGTGATCCCGCTGGTGCTGTCCGCCGTGGGCCTGGTGGTCAGCCTGCTGAGCATCTTCATCGCGCGCGCGCTCAAGCACATGAACCCCGCGCAGGTGCTGCGCAGCGCCCTCATCCTGCCCCCGGTCATCCTGGTGGGTCTGTCCTTCGTGATGATGCAGGTGTTCGGCCTGTCCCAGGCCATCACGGTGGCGCTGGCTGCGGGCGCCTTCGGCGGCGCCATCATCGGCCTCGTCACGGACTACTACACGTCGTCCACGCCGGTGCAGCGCATCGCGGAGGCCTCCGTCACGGGCGCCGGCACCAACCTCATCCGCGGCCTCGCCGTCGGCATGGAGAGCGTGGGCATCCCGATGGCCACCATCGCCGTGGTGGCCTACATCGCCGACCAGGCGCTTGGCCTGTACGGCATCGCGCTGGCGGCCGTGGGCATGCTGGGCGGCACCGCCGTGGTGATGACCGTGGATGCCTACGGCCCCATCTCCGACAACGCCGGTGGCATCTCCGAGATGTCCGGCCTGGGCCCCGAGGTCCGCGCCATCACCGATGAGCTGGACGCGGTGGGCAACACCACGGCGGCCATCGGCAAGGGCTTCGCCATCGGCTCGGCGACGCTCACCGTCATCGCGCTCTTCTCCGCCTTCAACCTCGAGGTCAACCACACGCGCATCGCCGCCGGCCTGCCGGAGATGAGCCTGCAGCTGACCAACCCGAACGTCATCGTCGGCCTGCTGCTGGGCTCCATCCTCCCGTTCCTGGTGGGCGCCTCCACGATGCTCGCCGTGGGCCGCGCGGCCGGTGCCATCGTCGAGGAGATTGGCCGTCAGTTCCGCGAGATTCCGGGGCTGATGGAGCTCAAGGCGGACCCGGACCCCAAGAAGATCGTCGACATCGCCACCAAGAGCGCCCTGCGCGAGATGATCTTCCCGGGCATCATCGCCGTCGCCGCCCCGCCCCTGGTGGGCTACCTGCTGGGCCCTGGTGCGCTAGCGGGTCTGCTGGCCGGCTCGCTCGTCGTCGGCGCCACGATGGCCCTCTACATGGCCAACGCGGGCGGCGCGTGGGACAACGCCAAGAAGTTCATCGAGAAGGGCAAGCTGCCGGGCCACGCGAAGGGCTCTGCGGTCCACAAGGCCGCCGTCGTCGGTGACATGGTCGGTGACCCGTTCAAGGACACCTCCGGTCCTGGCGTGGCCATCCTCATCAAGGTCATGAGCGTCGTGTCCCTGCTCGTGGCCTCGCTCATCGCGCTGCGGTAGTCACACCGGTGCAGCGCCTCGGATGCCGAGGCGCCGCGCCCCCCGGCAGCTCGCACCGCGCGGCCCCATCAGCCGCGCGGTGCTCCGGAGCGCTGGACGGAAGCCAGGGCAAGCCTGGTCACCTGGTGTCCCCACCCCGCCGGCACCGCGCCTCCTCGCTGCGGCCCGGACCTCGGGGGGAGCGAACCGGACACCCCCACCCTTGCCTGCCCGGGAGCGCTCTGGCCAGCGGGCGGGCGCGCACTACACTCATGGTGTACCGCGACCGCGGCCCCAGGTGCGGCGGCAGCGGCCTGACGTGCGCGCGTTCGCACCCGTGCCCCCGGGGAGAGAGAGGCGTGTCTCCGTTGTTCCGCTGTCAGAGAGGTGACCCATGGTCCTGGAGCTCTCCCACCAGCAGATCCACGTCCTCCACGCGTGCCTGTCTGAAAGCATCGCGGAGTTGCATGACGAGGTCCTTCACACCGACGAGCGCGACCTGCGCGAAGCACTGAAGCTCAGGCTCGACCACCTGCAGGGCATCCAGCGGCAGGTGGAAGCCTTGATGCAAGCCCAGGAAGCGGCATCTCCTGACTGAATGCCGCTTCCCTGCTGCTCGAGAATGCAGCCGGGCCCCGAGCGAGAGACAGCGGTGCTCCAGGTCGATGTCGCCGGCAACGGACCGGTCGCCACGCTGACCTCGAGCACCGCGAAGGCGGACGTCGTCGCTTGCGGGCCAGGCTCAGCCGGTCACGGTCCCCACACCGGCCCGCTTGGGGTGACCGTCATCGCCTGCACCCCCGCGCGCAGCGGCGCCGGAGTCACCGTGCCGCTGGCGGCGTAGCCGAAGCTGCCGCCCGTGCTCTCAATCCCCTTCTCGAAGCGGACCACCGCGCTTCCGCGGGTTGGGTGACTCAACGTCACGCTGTACGCGGTCGCCGTCTCGTCGAGCGTGAGCTGCAGCGCCGAGCTGTCAGCCACATCCTTGGCCTGCACGACGTTCAGGAAGTGACTCACCACCTGCCCGTGGGTCTCAATCTCTCCACGGAACTGGCCCACCGGGTACGGGTAGGTGCCATCGCCGCGCACCGGGCCGCGCTCGTCGACGATTCGCCGGACCGGATTGGCTGGCACCAGGGTGCTGACCCGCAACTGCTGCCCGCCACTGTTCGCGGTCCAGGTATTGCCCGTGAGCACCGGGGCCTCCGGGAAATGAATCAAGAAGGTCTTGGCAACCGAGGCGTCATCCTGTGCGCTTTCGAGCCGGTCGAACACAATCAGGGTGTCGAGCGGGCGCACGAACAAGGTCTCACGCACCACCCGGCCCGCGTGTGGGTTGCCGACCTCGGCCTCTCGGTGAGCCCACTCGGCGTTCAAGTCATACACGCCGGTGAGGTCGACCGCGGCGTAGCTCGCCACGGACGACGACTCCAGGCGCAGCATTTGCGGCGCGTGGTGGTAGTAGCCGACCGTGCCCAGCCCCTCGAACAAGAGCGTGTTGTGCCCCACGGGTGACGCGCAGTCGACCGCCGCGCCACCGGCGTAGCCGACGATGGAGTTGGCGTAGCCCACCGTCTCGCGGGTCAGGAACTCGCCCGCGCGCCACACCTGGAAGTTGCCGGAGTCGCGGTGCTCATGGCCCGCGTTGGCCGTCACACCGAACTGCAGGTTGACCAGGGTCGCATCGGGCGCCCACGCCGTCTTGGCGTACACCATGCCCAGTCCAGGTGCGTGGTAATCGAGCGGCAGCTCCGCGAGGTCACGAGACGGCACCGCCGCCAGCGTGTCGCTGTAGACGTACCGGATGAGCCGGTCGTCAATCGGATGGCCGGTGAGCTCCAGGAAGCGCTTGGCATAACCCGCGATGGGCTGGTCCGACCACTCCCCGATGAGCGGGGCGAAGTAGCTGCCCAGCGACGTCTGCGCGGTGTTGCTGGGATTCCACCGGTTCAGCCAGCGCTCGTCGTCATTGAACGGGAAGGTCTCGAACAGTTGGAACTGGCCCCTCCGGGTGGGTCCCGGCGTGGTCGAGTAGATGGACCAGAACACCGACGCCATGAAGTAGTCGGTCTGGTTCCACATGTCGTGGCCATACAGGCCCAGCGTGGTGAACGGCACCGTCATGTAGCCGAACGTCCGGCGGCCGTAGGTCGAGCCCTCGTGCGGTGCGCCGCCCGCCGCCGGCCCATCCAGATAAGGCCGCAGCGAGAAGGCCCAGCGTGATTTCATCGCGTACTGCAGGAGCTCGTTGGCGAACGGCTGGTTTTCATGCCAGCTGGCAATGGCCCACAGGAGCGAGTTGCGGAAGTACCCCGTGTAGTAGTTGTTGCCCTCCATGCCAATGCCGCCCCACGGATTGTCGTTGAGCAACTCGATGGCGACGTTCCACCGGTTGATCAGGAGCGTGCGCTCCGTCGGAAGCAGGTGGGCGAAACACCAGTCGTAGGTGAGGATGGCCGCCTCGCCGTACCAGCGGGCCGGATCGCTCGACACCGTGTTCTCGGAGATGGGAATCTCGGTGCGCACCGCCCAGTCAATCGCGGCGCGGCACGACGCCGGGGTGCCGGTGAGCAGCGAGTGCATTGCCGCATCGATGGCCTGCTCGGGCGTTTGTACGTTCGCGACGGGCGTGTACGGGTTCTGCGCGAAGTACGCCTGGGCCCGGGCCAGCCGGTCCGCCGTGAACCACACCCGAGGATGCGCCACCGGGATATCGAGCACCACGGGCGGCCCGTTGGCGATGGTCAACATGACTGGCGCCGAGGTGGTCTGGTTGCCGGCGCGGTCTCGCGCCACCGCCGTCATCGGGAAGGTGCCGTCCCCCAGGAGGGTGGTGGAGACGTTGATCCAATAGGGATAGCTGAGGTCTTCGCGCCCGAAGTCCTGTCCGTTCACCTGCAACTGCACCCCCGCAATCCTCACATTGTCATGGGCGTTGACCCTGACTTGGAGGGTACCGCCCACCGTCACGCCGCTCTCGGGCACGACGATTTGGACCTGCGGCGGCGTGACGTCGGGAGGTGGCGCGCTCACGTTGATGGAGACCGGCGCGGAGACGGTGACATTGCCAGCGGCATCGCGAGCCACCGCGGTCAGCTGCCGGAGCCCATAGGGCTGGAGCGCCTCGGTGTCGAGCGTCACCGACCAGGGTGCGGCCACGTCCGGCGCGCCGACCTGAACGCCGTCGAGTTCGACGTGGACCCGGGTGACGCCCACGTTGTCGCTCGCGCTCATCCGCACCGTGAAGGGACCACTGACCGCCTCTCCCGCGACGGGCGCGGTCACCTGCACCTCGGGAGGCGTGGTGTCGACAACCACGTTGGCGATGGTGACGAGAACCGACGCCGAGGTGGTGAGGTTGCCAGCGGCGTCGCGCGCGTGCGCGGTCAACACATGGTTTCCATTGCGGAACAGGCGGGTGTCGAGCTGCGCCGAGTCGAGGTTGCGGCCGTCGATGCGCAGCTGCACTCCGGCCACGCCAACGTCGTCGCTCGCGTCCACGGTGATGCCGACCACGCCCTGCACCGTCGCGCCCGCCGCGGGCGACATGATTGCAACGGATGGAGGCGTGGTATCGCTGCGCGGCGCAGGCGCGGTGTACTCAATGGTGAGGAGCGGCTGGCGCTCCGGCTGGGTGGCCAGGCTGGTGAAGACCTTGGCCACCTTCCCAATCTTCGAGTTCGCCAACAGCACGCCCTGGTTGGTCGACGGGTCGTCGACCCACGACTGCACCACCGCCACGTCGAGTGGCACCTGGTGCACGCTCACCGTGCCCGGAAACGTGGAGACCTCGAACGACGAACCGGCGACCAGGTCCGTCCCCTGCCCGACCGCCCCCAGCCGGTCCCACTCCAGCCCATCGTCGCGGAACTGCCATCCCAGCCCGTTGGCCGTCAGGCTCCAGGGCGCCTGCACGTACGCGCCTCGAATCGAGAAGTCGCTGGTGTAGGTCTCCACCGCGAAACGCAGCGTCGCGCTCTGAACCACCGCCCCAGCCGGTACGCCCGTCTGAGGGAAGCGCAACAAGGCCTCGACCTCATAGTCCTCGGTCTGGAACACCCCGAGCAGCACTTGATTGCGATGCGCCGAGCCGTTCTGCGTCATGCCTTGGCTGGTGATGGCCACCGCCTCTGACACAGTCACCGGCGAGGTCACAGCCCGCAGCGCGGTCCCCGTGCCGGCTTCCGGCGCACCATCCTTCGTGCATCCCGTGAGCAAGAGCGCGCCAAGCACCGCTGCCCACACCCCAGTCATACTGCTTATTCTTGAGTTCATTGACTAACTGCTATTACCGCACCAGCGACGGGAAGTCCAAAGGGGCGTCTGCGTTTGCGCTGCCAGGCCCGCCGCACGGGGGCAGGACATCACTGCGAAAGCCCTCATGGCGCCTGTGAATCGCGCGCCTTCAGCGGTGAGCGCCGGGAGCGTGAGTTGCCGTGCCTTCCTCGTGGCGTCTCTCCGACGTACCGCCGGAACACGCGGCGGAACGCAGCGGTGTCGGCATATCCCACCCGGGCAGCGACATCTTCGACCGACGCATGGGTTGTCTCGAGCAGGTGGGAGGCGTGAGCCACGCGCACCCGTTGCACGAACTCGAGCGGCGTCATGCCCAGCCCGGCCTGCACCCGCCGCGCGAGCGTGCGCGAGGAGGTGGCAGCGGCACGGGCGAGTTCATCGAGCGTCAGCTGCCGGCCCAGATTCGCGGCGACGAATTGCTCCACGGCACGAAGCGCTGGGTCCGAGACGCGGAGATGCTCCATCACCATGTACCTGGCCTGTGAGACACGCTCGTCGAGCACGAGGTAGCGGGCCACCAGGTGCGCGAGTGATGGGCTCGCGACCCGCGCGACGATGGCCAGCACCAGGTCCGCATGCGCGAAGGCCGAGCCCGCGGTGAGGACGCCGTCGCTCTCGACAACCATCCGGTCCGGCTGGAGGGCGACCTCGGGGAAGCGACGCACGAACGAGGGGACGAGCCACCAGGTCGTCGTCGCGCTCCGCCCCGCGAGGAGACCTGACGCCGCGAGGACGAAGGTCGCGGAGCACGAGGCCGCGACCGTCGCGCCTTTCGCCGCCGCGCGCGCGAGCAACGTGATGCCGCGCGCCGCATCGGCCCGCGAGAGCAACTGCTCGATGGCTCGCTCGCTCGCCGCGGAGAGCCCTGGTACCAGCAACACGTCTCCAGCCTTCACACCTCGGAGGCTCAGCGCGCCGTCCACGGAGACGGTGCGTCCCGTGCCCGAGCGCACCGGCTGACCGTCGAGCGACACCACCCGCTGACGCAAGACCTGGGCACCCCGGGGAACCGAGGCGAGCCCTGCCTCGACGAGCCGGGCGGCCGTGTCGACCACATCGAGCCCCACGCCCAGCGAGCCCTCTGCCACGCCATCGAACACCACATGCGTAATCACGGTGGCAAGAATAGCCCGTTCATTGTCAATCTCGCCACTGGTGGCGGAGGATGAATTTCCCGCATCGTCCAGGCATGCGCCCATCCACACCTGACTCCACGGCCGACGACCCACTCGATGACTTCACCCGGCGGCCCCTCACCCTCAACGACGCCATGCGAACGGTCTACGTCGCCGGCCACGGCCCCGCCGTCATCGTCATGGCCGAGATGCCAGGCATCAGCCCGCACGTCGCCCGCTTCGCACGTTGGGTCCGCGACGCGGGCTTCACTGTCTACATGCCTTCCCTCTTCGGCAGGGACGGTGCCTACCCTCGCGCGGAGGAGGGGCGTGCCATCATGCAGCGCGCCTGCGTGAGCGCGGAGTTCCGAGCGTTCGCGGCGAATGCGTCGAGCCCCGTGACGCAGTGGCTGCGTGCCCTGGCACGCCTCGCACATGAGGAGTGTGGCGGTCCAGGAGTCGGCGCGATTGGGATGTGCTTCACGGGGAACTTCGCGCTCTCGATGATGCTCGAACCCGCGATGCTCGCTCCCGTCATGTGTCAGCCGTCGCTGCCCCTGAGCGACCCCGGCGCGATTCAACTGGCGCCTGACGAGCTTACGGCCGTGAAGGAGCGCCTCGAACGTGACGACCTGACGGTGCTCGCCTATCGGTTCGAGGGAGACCGATTCTGCACGGCGCAGCGATTCCAGGCATATACAGCCGCGCTCGGAAAGCGCTTCGTTCCCCGAGTGCTGCCTACGTCCGCCGCGAACCCGACACCGCCCCCCTTCTTCGCGGAAGTCGTCGGGTGCGCCCACAGCGTCGTGACCGCCCATCTCATCGACGCGGAGGGAGAGCCCACTCGCGAGGCACGAGACGAAATCCTCGCCTTCTTCGCTCAGCGGCTGGGACACGCGGGAGCACAAAGCACGGCGTGATTCGCCACTCGCCCCCGCGAACAGCCAGAGTGAATGGCCGCGAGTTCGGCCCGGGTGACTTCACTCGGCTCCGCGTCCACAACGCGCCTGAGTGCCTGCACCTGGCACTCGGGCGCGGGCTTGGAGCAGAAAGGCGTGCGAATGCAGTGGACCAGGTGGCTCAGGAGCGAGTCCTGGGAGCGGCACCATTCCTCACGAAGACCGCGACAAGAGGCATCTGCATCACGCCAGCTCAGGGGGAGAGCAGCGCCGGCGCCCGGCCGCACCGCAAGAAGCGCCGTGGCCAGTTCCGCAAGGGCCCGCGATTGCGTCGCAGAGAGTCGCACCGCGGGCCGCGCGCGCTGCACCATCGAGAGCGCGGTTGACGCATCCAACGCATCACCTCGGGCAATGAGGAGCGCGGCCGCAATCATCCCGGTGCGTCCGTGCCCTTGCGCACAGTGGATGTAGAGCGCCCCAGATCCGACAGCCAGCTCGCGCAGGACAGGGGTCACTCTCGCTACAGGCAGAATCGAAGCATCAAGGATGGGCAGGGAGACATACCGGCCCGCGCGACGAATTCCTTCCGGTTCGACGAACTCAGACGTCAGATCGAGCACGGTCACGATGCCGTCGGGAAGCTCTCCCGCCAGCAAGCGTCTTCCAATGAAAACGCCTGGCACCACTTCGTCGAACGCCCGCTCTCGCGACAGCCATCGCACCAGATGCCAGGCGCCCCATGTCAGCAAGAGATAAGGCAGGAGCAGGATGACGGCCCAGGGCTGCATCCGCCCGTCCACGCGCTTGCCGAAAGCGTGTTCGCCCAGTCCAGCGTAGGCGAGTGCCACCAAGATGAAGCTCACCCCAGGCCACAACAGAAGCCACGTGACGCCGCCCAGTCGCAGGGCCAGGAAGACAATCAACACGGCAGCCATGGCGAAAACGAAGGCGTACTTCATGCCCGGCACAGCGTAGCCGGAACCGTGGGCGGCGACACGCCCATCCTGGAAGGGCGAATCACGCGCGCCATCTCGGGACTGGTGGCCCCAGGTGCGTGAAGGCCGCCGCGCCCGCTAGCGAGCGCCCCGGGAGGCTTCCAGCCCGCTCACATGCTTGCGAACCATCAGGCTCAAGGGCACGGCCACCAGGGCGATGACCGTCGCCACCAGGTACACGTGGTTGATGCCCGTCACGAATGAGAGCAGCTCGATGTCACGACGCTCCGTCATCCCCTCCCGCACGAGCACCTGCGCCTCCCGGGCCGCAAAAGAGGAGAGGAGCGACGTGAAGATGGCAATCGAGAAGGCCCCGAATACGTTTCGCAGCCAGTTGCTGATGGACGAAGCGTGGCCACTCAGCTCCCGGGAGAGCTGCTCCATGCCCGCGTTGCTGGCCGGCATGATGGAGAGCGAGATGCCCACGTTCCGGACCAGCATCCACATCAGCACGTAGGTGTGGGAGACATCCGGCGTCAGGTGGCTCAAGGCGTACGTGCCGCCTGCAATCAACAGGACGCCCGCCGTCATGAGCGTGCTCGGCCCGAGCGTGCCGTACATGCGTCCGACCAGGGGCATCAGGAGCGCCATGGCCAGGGAAGCCGGGAGAAGAATCAACCCCGTCTTCAGCGGCGTCACGCCCTGGATTTCCTGAAGGAACAACGGGATGAGGAACGCGCCCGAATAGAGGCTGATGGTGATGATGCTCGAGATGAGCAACGTCACCACGTAGCGGCCGTTGGCCAGCACCCGCAGGTCCAGCAGCGGCGCATGCGTCCTCAGTTGGCGGACGACGAAGTAGACGAGTGACACCGTCCCCAGCACGGCCAGCGACACGGTCTTCGCATCCGTCCATCCCCAGGCCCGTCCCTGACTCAAGGCAATCAGCAGCGCCAGCGTTCCGGTGATGACCGTGAGCAGCCCGGGGAAGTCGAACGCCTTCGGGACCTCCAGGCGGTAGTAGGGAACGGCCCGCACCGCCATCGCCACGGCGACGAGGCCCAACGGCACGTTCAAGAAGAACAACCACCGCCAGTTGCCCAGCGTCATCAGCCAGCCTGCCAGCGTGGGCCCGAAAGCGGGAGCGAGCATCGAGGACAGGGTCCAGAGGCTCGCGGCCAGCGCCTGCCGTTCACGCGGCAGCAACTGGTAGATGAGCGTCATCGTCACCGGCATGATGGCGCCACAGAAAGCGCCCTGGACGAACCGGAAGGCCACCAACGCGCGCGTGTCCCAGGACACCCCACACAGCACGGAGGCCACGAGGAAGCCCACCAGGCTGGCCACGTACACCCACTTGAAGCTGAAGCGTCCGCCCAGATAGCCGGTGAGCGGGGCGCTCGTTCCCATGGCGAGCATGAAGCCCGTCAGGGTCCACTGCACGGAGGACAGCTCCGCCCCGAAGTGCCGCTGGAGCTCGGGAATGGCGATGGTGATCGTGCTGGAGCTCAGCACCGACATGAACGACCCGACAAACAGGGTGAACATGAACGGCCAGAAGCGGGGGACTGTCGGCTCGGCGGCGGAGTGCATGGGCGACGGCAGGCGCTGGAGCGCGAGACCGAAGCCACGCATGAATCACGGCTGACGCCGAGGGTCCAGCCGGAAGGGACCCGCCGCCGCCGGCCCTCGGCTGCGCTCTGCCCAGGGTGTCATCGTGGGCCAGCCAGCCAGCGCCCCATTCCGCGGGGCGCGGCGGGCTGCTACCTCGACCACCCCGGCCCCACCGACATCTCGTAGTCGAGGCGAACCAATTCATCGATGCCCACCGAGAAGTCCGTGCAACGCCCGAACGTCGTGCAGATTCGATAGTCCCCCGGGACCAGCGCGGCTTCGTAGAAGCCATCCTTGTTCGATGTCACGGAAGCCACGTCCATGTCCTGGGGCAGGGACTTGACCAGCAAAGTCATCGACCGCGGCTCGCGCTCGCACTCAGAAGAACACACGTCATTGACATAGGAGGTCATCCCATAGACCCCCTGCGATATCGTCACGGCCTCGTCAGGGTCGACATCACCGCAGGCCACGCTGATCAAGGTCATGACGGCGAGCGACGCCAGGTATCCTCGGGAGTTCATTTTCATCAGAACAGCCTACGCCTCAGCCCCATGGAAAACCAGACAGGCTATTGCGCAGACACCCGCTCCGTGAATGGCCTGTCATCGCCACGGCGGAGCATCAGGACTGCCCCCACCGCCAGCAAGGCAATGAAAGCAACGTCACGCATGGAATTCGGCTGGACGTCGATGAAGAGGCTGGCGGGCCGGAACATGACCGTCGCTGGAGCCGTGACGAGAAAGGCACACAGGTTCATGCCCGCGTGGAGTCCCATGGCCGCCTCCAGCCGTCCTGTCCGGAGCGTCACCCAGGCCAGGAGGATGCCCACCGTGAGGTAGTAGACCGCCGACCACCCCGGCGTTCCCGAAGCCTCGGGGTTGGGCAGATGCGCGGCCCAGAACAGCAGGCTGCTCACCGCCACGGCCACCCACGGCCGAGGCAGGAGCCGGTAGACGCCCTGCATGAGCCACCCACGGTAGAGCAGCTCTTCCGCCGCGGCTTGGATGGGCGTGAGGACCAGCACGAGCGCCAGGGCCACGAAGAAGCGCGACGCGTCGAAGTTCAGGGTGAAGGACTCGCGGTCCATCAGGACATTCACACCCGCTGCCACGCTGAGCACGCCGAACGCACCGGCAGCCGCATTCAGGAAGGGACGTACGCGGAAGCCCCCCTCCTGCCCCAGAAGACTCGAGAAGGGCCTCTTGTGCACAACGCGGACACCGAGCGCCAGCGCAGCGAGGACCACCGCGAACGACAGCATGCCCACCGCGAACACCGGAAACGGCATTCCCTCCACGACGCCCGCCACCGGGTCGAACCGGAAGTTCGCGTCCCCCGAGCGCTTCGCCACCAGGAACAGGAACGCCGAATACGGCACGTTGAAGAGCACGATGGCCAGCCCGAGCAGGACTGCTGTCAGCACATACCGCCATGGCTGATTCCGCCCGCGCGACGCCTGCTCCAGATAGACATTGGACATGACCGTCTCCTTTCCGCGGCCATGAGACCGCGGGGTTGAACGACAACGTGGATGGAGCGCCCCAGGCTATGGGGCGGTGGATTCGAGCGCCGCCGCCAGCCGCTTGCGAGCCAGGTGCAAGCGCGACCAGGCGGTGCCCTCGGGAATCCCGAGGACGCTGGCAATCTGGGCGTGTGACAGGCCTTCCACGGCGAAGAGCGACAGCACGGTGCGGTGCTCCAGCGAGAGCGCCCTCATCGCCACCTCGAGTCTGCGCCTCCGCTCCCGCGTCTCGAAGGTCTCCTCGATACCCGCCCGAGGGTCCGCCATCTCGATGTCGACCGCGTCGCCACGGTGACGCTCGCGCCGCGTCTTGGCGGCCACGGCGGCCCGCACCGCGATGCGATACGCCCACGTCGACAGCTGCGCATCCCCCCGAAACTGCGGCAGGGCCCGTTGAATCGAGAGGAACGTCTCCTGGACGGCGTCCTGGGCGTCACTCGGGTCCCGGGTGATTCCATGGCAGAGCACGTACAGCTTCCCGCTGAGCGCCTCGTACAGGTGGCGCATGGCATCCTCTCGCGCGGCGGCGTCGCCCGACACCACGGCGGCCCGGAGGGCCTCTTCATCGAATGGCACGCGCGGCGTCACGGCGCGACCTCGAGCTCTGCGCGCTCGCGCAGCAGTCGCGGCCTGCGCGTCCGCGCGAGGTAGACCGTCATGCCCAGGTTCACTCCCGCGGCAAACAGCAGGGTGACGACTCCCGGGAGCCCCTTGTCTCGCATCAGAAACGCGGTCCCCGCCATCGCGACCGTCATCGCCGGGAAGAGCCACAGGAGGGTGGTCAGGTCCTTGAGCTCCGTGTCGATGCGTGCCCGCCGCTGCGCCATCCACGCGTCCACGCCGACACTGGCCGCTTCGATGGCACGCCGTTGAAGGCCGCGCAGGGTCAACGCGAGCCCGCCAGCGAAGAGCACTCCGACCGCCGAGACAATGGCCCACAACCGCAGGGGCGCCTCCGGTGCGAACAGAGGGCCCAGGAACACGCCCTGCCCCACGAAGGACCCGAGCGCGGCCCACGGGCCGTATTTCAGCCAGAAGCGGTCCTTCGCGAGCGCCCGCGAGACTTCCGCGTAGCGCGGCGCCGGAATGCTCACGCCGCCAAGCACCTGGTCCAGCTCCGCCGAAAGTGCCAGGGCCCGCTGGCACTCCGGACACGTCGCGGCATGCTGCTCCGCTTCCTCTTTCTCCCGCACGTCGAGAGCACCGTGGCGGCTCATCTCGAGCGCGAGCTGATATCCATCGCAACTCTTCGAGGTCATCCCTCCTCCTTCCGCCAGCTAGGAGGCGCGAGGAAGAAATCCCTTCACGGCAGGCGCTTCTTTTTTGAGAAACGGCAGAACCCCTCGAAATCACGAGGGGTTTCCAGGCCCACTCACCGGGGCTTCACGGCCTCGTGAAGAACGACACCTGCTGGAAGCGCAGGCCGGCAAGAATCTGTTCCACCCGCGCGTCCGACAGTGCCCCGATTCGCTCTCCCAGACGCGCCTTGTCGACCGAGGACACCTGCGACACGACGACGACGCTCTGCTTGGGGAGGTTTCCCTCTCCCACTTCGAGCAGCACGTTCCCCGGCTCGCTGGCCCGGTGCAGGTTCGACGTCAGCGCACACACGACTACCGTCGTGATGCGTGAGTGATTGAAGACGTCGTCCTGGACCACCACGTGGGGGTGCGAATAGCTGGGGACCGGGCCTCGTGAGTCGTCGGGCGCCACCCAGAACACATCACCGCGGTTGATTCGCTCGGGGGACATGCCCTTGGGGTCTCCTGTACCTGCCTCCGGCCTGGCGGCCCGGCCTTCTTAGCGAGCGCGGAGGCTTCCTCCAAGGCATCCTCCATCAGCGCCTCAAGGACCACGCCGACCGGGCCAGGCACGAGAAGCTGGGCTTCTGCGACGGGTGGGGCGCCGTCACGGAACAACTCGCGAGGCTTGCCAAACGCGGCGCCTGACACGGTGTAGGGTCGCCCCAAACGACCCGAGACGCGAATGCCCCACACCTCTCCGTCCCTCGAATCGCTGACCGAACTCTCCACCCTCGAGGGGCTCCTGGCGGAGCGTGGCCTGGATGCGCTCCTGGCCACCTTCGACGAGGTGCTCGCCGGGACGCCCCCGGACACACGCATCCTCAAGAGCGAAGGCCTGTCGGTCAGCCCCAGGACCTTGCAGGTGCTCCGGCGCGCGCTCGCGCTCGACGCGGCGTTTCTCCGGGCGCACCCCGGAACGCTCTTCCAATGCCTCTACAACCGCCTGCGCTGGTTCGACGCCCCAGACACGGCTGCGCACTTCGCGCCCACGGATGCGGGGCCCTGGAGCCACGCGGAAGCGCACCTGTGGAAGCTCGCGGAGCACTGGCGGGGGCAGTGGACCGCGCGGGAGGGCGCGTCCTGGGTCGAATCCCTGCGGCCCCTGCCCGAGGCGCTGGAAGGCAATGACCAGGTCCTGCGGCACGGCGCCCAGGTGTTGTGCGCGGCCTTCAGTCCTTCGGGCGCCTGGCTCGCCACGGGTTCCTGGGAGGACGAGCGGAACGTCCGCATCTGGGACGTGGCCACCGGGACGCTCCTCCGCCAACTGGAGGGGCACGCGGGAGAGGTGCGCAGTGTCGCGTGGAGCCCGGACGGGACGCGGCTGGCGTCCGGCTCACGCGACCACGACGCGCGCATCTGGGACGTCGAGACGGGCGAACTCCTCCACGCCATGACGCGCCAGGAGGGACAGGTGACGTCGGTGGCCTTCAGCCCGGACGGCCGCTGGCTCGCCGTGGCGAACCTCGGGTGGCGGGTACGGCTGTTCGACGTGGCCTCGGGCCGGGAGGTGCGCACACTCGAAGGGCACGAACAGTCCGTGTTGACGGTCGCCTTCCATCCCTCCGGTCGGTGGCTGGCTTCAGGCGCGTCGGACGACACGGTGCGCATCTGGGACCTGGAGACGGGCACGCAGACCGCTCGCATCCACAGCACCACCTCCGTCTCGTCCGTGGCCTTCAGCCCGGATGGCGATTGGCTCGTGCTGACCTCCATGGACGGCCTCATCCGGGTGGAGACGGCAGGCTGGACGCGCGTGCCCGGAGCGCTGGGCCAGGGTCCCTATTCCCAGGTCGCCTGGCTCGAAGGCGCACGGCTGGGCGCCCTCGCCTTCAACCGGGTGGAGCTGCTCGACGCGAGGAACGGAGAGGTGCTCCGGGCGCATCCCTACCCTTCCGACGGCCGTGAGCGCGGCGCCGCCTTCCTTCCGTCCGGCAAGCGCTTCGCGCTGACCGCGGCGAATGGGCGCACGCACGTCCGCGACCTGGATGCGGCCCCCAGCCCCACCCTGCTGGCCGAACAGGACCGCGTCATGAACCTGTGGGGACATGCCGAAGGGGCATGGGGCGTTACACGCCTGCACTCGGAGACGCGCGTCATCGACTCACGCGGGCAGGCCACGGCACTGCCTCCCGGCTCTCCGGCGTCCTACGCGCAGACCTGGCAGGTCAGTCCCGACGGCGCATGGCTGGCCCAACCCGAGCTGTCCTCACACGAGCGGCGCTACCGGCTGGGCATCCTGCTGCTCGACGCGCGGAGCCTCGCCCCCGTGCGCACCCTGCTGGCGCCCCCTGGCGAACAGGCCGCGAAGGCCCAGACGCTCCTCGTCAACAAGCTTCCGATTGCCTTCTCTCCCGACGGGAAGCTGCTGGCGGCCGCCATCGAAGAGGGCGCGGTCCACCTCTGGCGCGTGGCTGACGGCACCCTGTTGCACAGGCTGCGCGGACCCGGAGGTCCCATCACCTGGGTGGATTTCACGCCGGATGGCACCTGTGTCGTGTCGGGACATCCGGCCAGCGAACGCGTGTACGTCCACGAGGTCCGGGGCGGCAAGGTCATCGTCAACACCGAAGCGGAGGTCGAGCCCACCCCCGCCTATGCGGCGGCGGCCAGCGCGCCCGTCATCGCCGTGGGCCGAGCGTCGGGGGAGCTCGCGCTCATCACGATACCCACCGGCGCCCAGCAGGTCCTGACGGTGAGCCAGGAGCCCGTCATCGGCCTGGGACTCTCCGCGGACGGCACGCGCGTGGCGGCCTGCAGCCTGGATGAGTGCGTGCGAATCTTCGATGTGCGGACAGGCGCGCGCCTGCATGAGCTTCCCCACCCGTCCCTGCCCTTCTCCGTTGCGATGAGCGGCGAGGTGCTCGTCACGCTGGCCGAGGACATGCACACGCGCGTCTTCGACCTCGCCACGGGCGAACTGCGCACGGAGCTCGATGGAAGCGTCACCACGGAGGACGTCGTGTCCCGGCGCTACTGGGAGACGCTGAGCGACGGCCCCGTCACCTTCCACTTGCAACAGGACACCACACCCCGGGCTCGATTCCAGGATGCGATGGAAGAGATTCTCATCCTGAAGGACGGGCTCGTCCTGGGACGGGGCCGCACCGAGCGGGACTTCTTGTACGTCCTGAAGCTCCACATGCCCTGAGCATCCGGAACTCGCGGAAGCCTCTCTCCCCTCTCTGCCGGACTGGA
Source organism: Myxococcus sp. AB036A (assembly GCF_006547355.1). Lineage (NCBI taxonomy): Bacteria > Pseudomonadati > Myxococcota > Myxococcia > Myxococcales > Myxococcaceae > Myxococcus > Myxococcus sp. AB036A. The sequence continues at coordinate 170,387 of NZ_VHLC01000003.1, forward strand.
GAGAGGCCCCGCGACCTACGCGCTAGCAGTCCTTCCAATCCGCCCCCGCGTAGCCCAGCCCCCGCTTCGCGCACTGGTACTTTCCGAGATTGCGGCAGTTGCCATACACGACATTGGGATAGGGACCTCTCCAGACTTTGTCGGAGCACCGGATGAAGCAGCAGGCCCTGAGGGCGCTGACCGTTCCCTCCTCGGCGCTGGGGTCCTCCTGCTCCAGGTACTGCTCTGGAATGGCGATGGACTCCTGCGGCTCCTGCGACTCTTCGGGCAGCGGACCACCACAGCCCATGGCCAACAGCGCCCCCATCCACAGCGGCAACATGCTCTTCATTTGATTTCTCATGGCTTCAGCCCTCACGTGTCCTTGCACCCTGCCAATGACTAGCAGCTCCGCCAGGCGTGCCCTTGATAGGTGAGCTTCTTCTGCGGGCAGTAGTACCTGCCGTACTTCGCGCACAGGTCGTACTTGATGGAGGGAAAGGGGCCGTACCAGGTTCCGCTGCATTTGACGTTGCAACAGATGGCGGCACTCTCGACTTCGCCCTCACCGAGATACTCAGCGGGAATCCCTGGCGGGGTGGACTCCTCCTCGTTCGGTTCGCTCGGCGGCGTTGCCTCTCCGTCGGCGGGTCCGCATCCCACCAGCAGCACCACGCCGGCAATCCACGCAAACCAACGTCCATGGCCATTCTTCATGGAATCCTCCCAGGCTCAATCCAGACAAGAAGGCCGCGAGCCACCGGCCTCCTATTCATTGGACCGAATCGAGGTTCCAGACGTTCCTGCGCCACCCCTGCGTCATTCCAAACCAGACAAGACAGACAGCCTCCGTGCAGAAGCATCCAGTCCGCTGCGACTTCCCGACCGGAGCTTGAAATGACATCAGCCCCTCTCAGAGCCTCAATCTCTGACGCGGCGGCATTTCGGATTCCCTCCACCCAAGAATCCGGGATGAAGCGAACGTGGGCCGAGGGGCGCACCTTCACCCGCCCACAAGCCCCCTCCGAAGACGCGCGTCCCCAGGGGCGTGAGTGCTGCTCGACGAATTGCGCCCCAGCCAGGGGGTGTCCCACTGGCCGGCCTTTGCCTACAGCGCGTCGAAGACGGCACTGAATGCGCTGGCGGTCGGGTTCGCCGATGAGCTGCGCGACGGCGGACGAGGGGGCGGAGCGCGTGATGCGAGCGACGCCGCTGCCATTGCCGGCGACAGGCAGCTTCACGATTCGCTTGCGCCCGCCCTTCGCCCCAGGCATCATTTCGGTGAACAGGTTCACCGAAAAGAAGGGGGGAGGCCATGGCGACGCGGAACAAGGCCGGAGCGACGGGTGGGCCCAAGCGGGGACGCCCCCGGGGCCGGACGGAGCAGGGCCACGAGACGCGCCAGCGGCTGTATGCGACCGCGCTGGGGTTCATCTCCGCGCGGGGCTACGAGGCCACCCATCTGCGGGACATCGCCAAGGAGGCGGGGGTGAGCGTTGGCCTGCTGTACCGGTACTTTCCCAGCAAGCGCGCCATCGTCCTGGCGCTGTACGACGAGTTGTCCTCGGCGTATGCGGCGCGCGCCGAGGCGTTGCCCGCCGGCTCCTGGCGGGAGCGCTTCCTGTTCGCGCTCCGGGCCAGCCTTGGCGTGCTCGGGCCACACCACGTGGTGCTCAAGGCGCTGATTCCCGTGCTCGTGGGCGGAGAAGAGGACGGCCTGTTCGCGCCGCAGACGGCGTTCTCCCGGCAGCGGGTCCAGGCGGTCTTTGAAGACGCGGTGGCGGGCGCCACGGACGTCCCGAGCAACACCACGGTGGCCCATGCACTGGGCCGGCTGCTCTACGTCGCGCACCTGGCCGTGGTGCTGTGGTGGCTGCTCGACAAGAGCCCACGTCAGCGCGCCACCGAGGGCCTGGTGTCGATGCTGGCGGGCCTGCTGCCCCCTGCATCGCTCCTGCTCCGGCTGCCCGGTGCCGGAAGCATGGTCCTGGGCGCGGACGCCCTCTGCCGGCAGGCGCTCTTCGGCGAACCGGCGCGTGCCCAGGCGGAAGAGGTGACGCGATGAATACCGCGACGCTGGGACATCCCGAGGTCTCCCTGAACGGGAAAGGCGCAGGCGAGCCGCGCGCGAGCACCGCATCCCTGGTGCCGCCCGAGGTGGGCCGCTTGCGCTTCGATGCGGCGCGGACGCTGTGGCTCTGGGGCATGCTCATCCCCGGCGTCACCGTGGGGCTCGCGGCGGCGACGCCCACCACGGTGGCGGTGTCGCTCCTGCTCACCTTCGCGACGCTCTGCCTGGGACACTCGGTGGGCCTGCATCGCGGCGTCATCCACCGCACCTACGAGGCGGGCCCTCTCACACGCGGCGTGCTCGCGTACCTGTTCGTGCTGAGCGGGCTCGGCGGCCCCCTGTCGTGGGCACGCCTGCACGCGGTGCGCGACTACTGGCAGAACCGCCCCGACTGTCCGCCCTACTTCGCCTATGAGCACTCGATGGCCCGCGATTTCGGCTGGAACCTGCACCTGCGCTTCGAGGCCGCGGATGACCGGGCCCTGGCGCGTCTTCCTCCAGACGTATTGACGGACCCGTGGCTGCGCTTCCTGGAGCGCACGTGGCCGCTCCACGTGCTCGGGCTGGCGGGGGTGGTGCTCGCGGTGCTGGGCTCCGAGGCCGTGGCCCTCTGCGTTTGCGCCCGCACGGCCGCCGGCATTCTCGGACACTGGGCCGTGGGCTACGCGGCCCATGTCTGGGGAGAGCGGCGCTACGCCCTGCCGGGCGCGGCGGAGAGCGGTACGAACATCTGGGTGCTTGGCGTGCTGTCGTTCGGAGAGGGCTTCCACAACAACCACCACGCCTTCCCAGACTCCGCGCGCATGGGCCAGAAGGCGCACGAGCTGGACCTGGGGTGGTGGGTCATCCGAGGGCTTCGCCGGCTGGGGCTCGTGCGGGATGTACGGGTACACCCCATCTGACCACGCCCCCACACCAGAGCGCTTACTGCGAGGTCGCTTCCATCCACTGGACCACGACCTGGCACAGCGCCTTCTTCTTCGCCTTCACCTCCGCCAGGTCGCGAAGCGTGACGATGGCGCGGTCCGGGGCGGCCCACTGAAGCAGGCCGCTGGTGTCCTCGAAGGAGAAGCCTTGTGTCGCCTTCACCTTCGCGCCCCGGTGGAAGATGAGCTGAACGCAGTCCTTGGGCTTCAGCTTGAATGTCACCCGGTCATCGCCCTTGAAGCAGAAGCTTGGCGCGTTCCACTTGATGCGCTCCGCGATGCCGGGATGGGCGGCCAGGATGGCGGTGCGCAGGCTTTCGACTTCGTCCTTCCGGGCATGTTCGAGCTCCTGCATGAATCGTTCGACTTCTTCGGACCGGTTCGACACGCGCGTCGCCTCTCTCCAGCACCATGACATTCCGAGCGGGCTGGTGGACGCGGCATAACCCGGCCCATGAGCGAAGTCAGCAGCCCGTAATCCAAGGATGCAGGGCGAGTCAGGGGTCTGGTGTATGGAGCCTCGTCCCCCGCCGTACCCCCAGGAGGAATCCTCGATGCGTCGTCTTGTTCCAGCCCTTCTCTCCGCGAGCCTGATGGTCGGATGTGGTCCCACCGGCTCCGAGTCCGAGCCGTCTTCTTCGTCCACGGAGCACCAGGACGCGCCGCTCACCACCACGGACGTGGACGTGGCCCCGGAGTGTCAGGGCCTGCTCACCTTCGTCAACACGGCGTCTCTGTCCACGCTGGACGCCTATCTCCCCAGTGACGTCGCCCAGAACCTCGTCGGCCACCGCGCGACGGCGCCCTTCTCCACGTTGGCGCAGGTGTCCGGGGTCCGGGGTGTCGGTCCGGTGCGCCTGACCCAAATCGAGGGCGGCGCCCGCGCGCTGGGCCACATCACCAGCACCTGCGCCGGCATCCTGGACGAGCTCGCGCTCTCCACCGATGACGCGGCGGCCCTGGTCAACCTGGTGAACACCATCGACAGCAGCGCGTTGTACGCCGTCCTGCCGTACGCCTGGAACGGCGCGACGAACCTCCTCAACCTGCGGCCCTTCACGTCGGCGCAGGCCATCTCCGAGGTGACTGGCATCGGCACGGTCAGCCTGCGCAACCTCCGCAACGCGGCCACGCAGGGCTACGCCCTGACGGCGCTCATCGCCGTGATCAACGCGCAGGAGGAGAGCCTGTGGACGTCCCGCCTGAGCCAGGACTTCGACATCCAGGACGTGATTGACGGCGCTCACGGCAATGGCGAGTTCGAGAGCGCGCAGTGCTTCGGCATCGACCCCAGCCTCTTCCCCGCGGGTCAGGTCTGGACTGTCCGCCCCGAGCTGGCCACGGGCACCGAGGTCTACAACGAGGTCAAGAGCACGGTCGACTACGCGGACCGCAACGAGTCGCTGCCGGAGACGCTCTACACCGACGGTCTGGCGGAGCTGCAGGCGCGCACCGCCGGGCGCACCTTCAAGGGCTGCTTCATCAGCTACGGGAAGGGCCCGTGGGGCGGCATCCAGGTCAAGTTCTACGTCGACACGGTGACCGGATACCGCATCCTGTCGGAGCAGCACTGGTCGGAGTGAGCCCGCATTGAAGTACCCCAGGCCCGTCCATGGGCCTGGGGGTTTCAACGGGACGTCACCCGCGAGCCTGCGCGTGATTACGGAATCGTGGCCGTCACGGACACGCCCGAGTAGGACGAATAGCCGCGCACGGACACGTACCAGGTGCCAGCCTGGGGGTTGGAGAAGTTGCAGGTCTCCTCGTTGCCGGACAGGTAGGGCCGGCAGTTGTAGGCGCTGGTGGTGGGCTGCGAGCCGCTGCGCACATAGAGGTCAGCGTCACCCGAGCCCCCCGACTGCGTCACCTTGAGCGACGTCGTGCCGCTGGGGACCGTGATGGCGAAGTGCTTCCAGGTGCTGGACGAACCGGACAGGTTCGTCTGGGCAAGCAGCGTGGTGCCGGGCGGCGGGGTCGTCCCGCTGAGCTTGGAGTCAATCCAGCTCTCGAAGTACGACACGCGCGCATACATGCCCGGGTAGCGCGCGTCGGCGCAGCCGTAGCCCCAGCTCACGACGCCCGCGAGCTTGCGGGTGCCATTGTGAACGACGGTGAGCGGACCACCGCTGTCGCCCTGGCACGAGTCCTTGCCCGGCGCCTTGGCGCCAATCTGATCCGGGCCAATGTACTCATTGGGGTAGCTTTGCTGCGCCTCCGTGTTCGAAATCACGTTGACGTCCACCGTGCGCAGGGTGGCGGACCCCGAACCACCGGAGGAGGTCGCCCCCCAGCCCGTCACGCGCGCGACCACGGCCGGGTCGGTGGCGCCGCTCGCGGCATCCGCCGCCGAGACGCGGGGAATGGCCGCGACGGTGGTGCCATTGAGGTCCAGCGACGTGGCCAGACGGAGCAGGGCAACGTCGTTGCCGGAAGCGCCGTAATCCTCATGAATGATGGTCTGCGCCACGTTGCGCGTCTGGCCCGTGCTCGTGTTCGTGCTCGAGGTGGAGCCCGCCACGATGCTGCTGACGGCGTAGCCATCCACACAGTGCGCCGCGGTCAGAATCCAATCCTTGTTGAGGATGGAGCCACCGCACCAGTGACCGCCGTACCGCAGGGACACCTGCCACGGATTCTCATTGATGGTCGTGGTGGTGCCACCGACGATGTCCTGTTCGATGGTCGCCGGCGCCGCCGACTCCGCCTGCTCCTCGACCATCTCCGGACCGCAACCGACCAGCAACGACATCGCGCCAACTGTCGACCACCGCCGCATGACCTTCACTGACATCATGGAGACCTCGGGTATCTGGGGAAGACGCGAAGCGGCGAAGTGCGACTAATCGCTTCACGCTTAAAAAACGGTAACACACGATCTTCCCCATCTACCAGCCCCCGCCCCGGTTGAAGCGCGACCGCATTCGGAGACGCTCACGCTTTGCGACATGCCTGTTTCATTACATCTCCGCCACACTTTGAAATGGGACGGAGCGTTGATGACTTGTCATTGGAGCCGCGGGCCGAAGTGACGACGGCGACATGAAGCAGCCCGGCGGTGTGATGCGACACACCACCGGGTCTGTCCCACCCCTGACTATGGGCGGCTTTCCTGCCGCGTGTTGCTGCTCGCGGTGGCCGCGGACGAGGTGGCGCGCGGCAGCTTCGGCGGAGGCGGCTTGGCGAGGCTGTCCAGGAAGGGCATGAGGTTTTCGGCGGCTTGCAGGATGTCGCGCTCGAAGTCCGTCACCCCCTGTGGTGAGACATCCAGCCTCAGCAGCCTGTCTTGCGTCTCCGTGTGCCCCTCCCAGCGCACCTGGGCCACGGGCCCGGGCGTGCCCGTGCGCGCGAACTGGACCAGTGAATCCACCAGGTGACGCATGAACGTCCGGTCCTCCTCCGTGAACAACTCTCCGGCGGGTGGCACGTCCGCGGCCGTCTCCAGGAAGTAGGGCACCTCGCCCCCATGAGGCACCCCCAGACGCTGCCGGGGGGCGAGCATCTTCGCGCGGTACTCGAAGTAGTAGCGCCACACTGCGGCGCCGCGCTCCGCGTGGCGGGTGGACAGCAAGCGGGGCATGACCGTGAAGACGAAGTCGCGGCACATCCGCCGGCCAATCTCCCGGTCATCTTTTACGTCGGGGTAGAGCTGGCGGATGGACTCGGCGAAGGCGCCCAGGCGTTCAAGGATGGTGGCCGGGTCGATGCCGAACGAGGACACCACGCTGGAGTCGTCACTCGTGCTGCCGATGATGAGCGGCAAGGAGAGTTGCTCTCCGCGCGCGAAGGTCTCGCGGATGGGCTCGGGAAGGACGGAGTCTCCGTAGATGGGGCTGGGCGCGTTCGCGGTGTCCGCGGGGAGCATCCAGAACTTCTCCGGCCCCAGCTCGCGCAGTTCCTTCATGGTGGCCAGCAGCCGGTCCAGCCCATTCCTCCACGCGAAGGCCATGCCGGCCAGCCGCGCGTCCGCCAGGGGCTTCTCCTGGAGCACGTACGCGCTCATGGCCACGCCCCGGCGGAAGAGGTTCTTCTCCCGCACCTGCGGCGACGTGAAGAGCGACAGGACGCTCTTGGCGCCCGCCGACTGCCCCATCACGGTGACGTTGCCAGGGTCGCCGCCGAACCGCGCGATGTTGTCGCGCACCCATTCCAGCGCCAGCATCTGGTCCAGCAGGCCGAAGTTCGCGGGCCCGCCCGGATTCTCCTTCTCCAGCGCCGGATGCATGAAGAAGCCCAGGTGCCCCAGGCGGTAGTTGAAGGTCACCAGCACCACGTCGCGCGACGCCAGATGAATCCCTTCATAGGGCGGCAGGCGGCCCGAGCCGATGACGAAGGCGCCGCCGTGAATCCAGAACACCACGGGCAGCTTCGCGCCCGCGTCCAGCTTGGGCGTCCACACATTGAGGAAGAGGCAGTCCTCGTGCATCTCACCGGGGTCGCCACCGCCGGCCTCGATGCAGGCCTGACGGGACTGGTGCGCGGAGGCTCCGAAGTTGAAGGCCTCGTGGACACCGGACCATGGAGTGGCGCGCTCGGGCGCCTTCCAGCGCAGCGCGCCCGTGGGAGGCTTCGCGTAGGGTATGCCCCTGAAGACAGAAATCTTCCCCTCGACCAGGCCCTGCACCTTGCCTTCCTTCGTGGGTACCTCAGGCGTCTTGATGACGTTCATCGACCGGCTCCCTTTTGGTTGTGCGATTGCACGTGCGACAATGAAAGACACACGCACCCAGACTCCTGCGGAGAAGCCCTCGTGCACCCACTCGGTCTAGATGAGCGAGCGTGAGATAGAATTGAATGGCAATTCCTGGCAACACACCCCTGCCAGAAACCCGCTTTGCTGAAAGCGATCGCCGGGAACACGACACCCGCCCCGTCCTGGAGTCGGGCGGGGCGCGGGCGCGGGCCTTCCCTGCTCCCGGACCGCAAGCCGGGCCAGCGTCCGCGCGAGCCGCTCCGGATGGACGGGCTCCAGCATCTTGTTCGCGTCAACTTCCGGACACTGTGTTAGGGTGGCCGCCGCATGGCGATCGAGAAGGCGCTTCTGCTCATCGCGGATATCGGCGGTTACACCCGCTTCATGAGTCACCACCGGTTCAGCCTCGCGCACGCGCAGGAGACGGTGGCGCAGCTGCTCGAGGCCGTCATTGATGCCTCGGGCCCGCTCAAGCTCGCCAAGCTCGAAGGAGACGCGGCGTTCTTCTACGCCGTGGGCGACGATTTCCCCACCTTCGCCCGGATGGTCGCGGACATCCGCCGCGCCTTCGTTTCACGGCGAGAGCAGTTCATCGCCGACCGCATGTGCAAGTGCGACGGCTGCATGCAGGTCAGCTCCCTGACGCTCAAGTTCGTGGCCCACGCCGGTGAGGTCGCCTTCCAGCGCGTGAAGCACCTCACCGAGCTGGCGGGCGTGGACGTCATCCTGGTGCACCGGATGCTGAAGAACGACGTCCCCGTCACGGAGTACGTCCTGATGACCGACGCCGTGCACCAGGGGCTCGCGCCGGAGCTCCGCCAGCTCACCCAGGGGCTGGAGCACGACTTCGAGGGCATGGGGCGCACGGCGACGCACTACCTGGACCTGAACGCGTTCGTCCTCGCGGCGCCCGAGCCCGTGCGTCCGAGCCTGCCGCGCAAGCTCTGGGCCAAGCTGAAGCTGGAGCTGAGCTCGATGAAGTACGTGCTGGGCCTCAAGCAACCCTGCGAGAACTTCCGCAACGTCGAGGTCGTGGACGCCCAGAAGCCGTAGCGGGCGCCCGCGATTCAGGGGGGCCTCCGCGCACCATGCGGCGCGTCACCCTGGCGGCCGGGGCGCAACGGCCAGGACGAAGCGCGCGTAGCCAATCTCCGCCGCGTTCTTCATCAACTCCAGGTTGGCCCAGGCCACGATGTCCCCGAAGGGCTTGCCTTGCAGCGGCCAACGCGTGCGCTCCGTGGAGCGGAGGTCCTCGTCGCTGAGTTGCTCGATGGCGGCGCGCCACTCCGTGTACCGCCGTGAAATCAAGTCGCGCACCGCGTCCGCGGTCCCCGGCCACTCCACCTGCTCCCGCGTCAGGGTGGCATCCCCGAACGAGTGGTTGTGAACCATGGACCACCAGAACCCCAGGTGCCACGTGAGCCAGGCCACACTCGCCGGCCCCAGGTCGTAACCTTCATGCTCGGGCCACTCGACATGCCACTTTCCATCCGGGCCCTGCTGGACATGGAGGCCCACGGACGCGGGACGGCGCAGGCAGTCCTCCGTGGTCAATCCCTCCAGGTGATAGAGGGTGAGTGCCCAGGCGATGTCGAGTTGCCCCAGGAGCGTGTCTCGGAGTGGGTTGGACATGGGCGCAGGATAGACCGACGCCCCGCTGACCCCGACACGGAACGCGCGCCAGGAGTTGAACCAGGAAGAGGGGATGACATGAGCGATGAGCGATTGGTGCTGATGCGGGGAGACATCACCCAGGTCCAAGCGGATGCGATTGTGAACGCAGCCAACTCCACACTGTTGGGAGGCGGCGGCGTCGACGGGGCCATCCACCGAGCGGCGGGGCGCGGCCTCCTGGCCGAATGCCGGACCCTGGGACGTTGCCCTCCGGGAGAAGCTCGCATCACCGGAGCGACAGGGACCTCGAGGTGTACCAACGCGCACGTCAGGCGCTGGAGCCCACCCCTTCGGCCTGAAGGGTTCGCGACGCGTCAGACTGACGGGGCTCCCGCGCGGAGACGGCGATGCACCCCTGCGCGGCCCAGTAACACAGCATGATGGCGTAGCCGGAGCCCGGCAGCGGGCGTACGAAGAGCTTGAGCGCCAGCAGTCCGTCACTGACAGCGAACAGCAGCGCCCCCGCGAGCGCGAACCCCTGCGCGCGACGCGAAAGCCCCTGGCTCCCCAGCATGGCCCACGCACGCCATGTCATCGCACAGATGACGGCGACGTAGGCCGTCACCGGGAGCGCCATCTCGCCCAGGTGAGGCCAGAGAAAGACGCTGGCCCCCACCGCCAGGAACACGAAGGGCAGCGCCCTGCCCCACCGCGGCTGGCGCGACACCGTGACGTACGCGGCGACGTAGCTCACATGCGCCAGCAGGAAGGCCCCCAGGCCCGGGAGGAACAGCCCTGGACCCACGTCCAGCAGCACGTCTCCCAGCAGCGACAACACCAGGCCGGCGAATATCCACCGCCCGTAGCGTCCGAGCGGCGGCCACTGCCACAGGAGCAAACAGAGCATGGGCAGCGCCTTCGCGGCCACCCGGACGTCCGCACGGACCACGTCCAGCGCGAGGAGGTACCCCACCGCCCCCGCGACCCC